>DATCYH010000649.1:0-2495 GCA_036570405.1 Nocardioides sp. | reverse complement strand
TCCCCGCAGCGGTAGCGGCACGTCATCGCGCTGCGCCCACCCGGGTGGGAGGGCGCACCGAGGAGGGGCAGGAGCTTGGGTGGGGTCACGGGGGACTGCCTTTCCGAGAACGGTTGACCCAGCGGCACGCGGGGTCGCGTGGCGAACCTAGGAGGGCTGGGGCACCACCGGATGACGGGCAGGTGACCGTTTCGAGAACTTCGTCGTGTCATTGACCGGAACCAATCCCTCGACGGAAACTGAAACAGGTTCTAGTGTGTGGCCCATGACTCTTCTGCAGGACAAGGTGATCGTCCTCTCCGGCGTCGGCCCCGGCCTCGGCCGCGCCCTCGGCGAGGAAGCGGCCCGGATGGGCGCGGACCTCGTGCTGGTCTCCCGCACCGAGAAGCGGCTCGAGAAGATGGCAGAGGCGGTCCGCTCCCAGGGTCGTCGCGCGCTCGTCGTACCGACCGACATCACCGACGAGGCACAGCGGGTCGCGCTCGTCGAGGCAGCGGTGGCCGAGTTCGGCCGGATCGACTGCCTGGTCCACAACGCCTTCGGGATCCCTCCGATGGACCCGATCAGCACCCTGTCACTGGAGTCCCTGCGCACCGCCCAGGAGACCAACGTGTTCGCGCCGCTGCGACTGACGGCTCTCTTCGCCGACGCCCTCGCCGCGAGCGAGCAGAAGCCCGGCGGCTCGGTGATCATGATCAACTCCTGCGTCGTGCACTCCTCCCAGCCGGAGTTCAGTGGCTACAAGCTCTCCAAGGGCACCCTCGAGCACCTGGCCTCCTCCCTGGCCACCGAGCTGGGACCGCGCGGCATCCGGGTGAACAGCGTGGCCCCGTCCTACATCTATGAGGACGTCAACAAGGCCTACTTCGACTGGCTGGCCTCGGAGTCGGGACGCACCCACGAGGACGTCTATCGCGAGAAGGCCGAGCCGACCGACCTCAAGCGGCTGGCCACGCCCGACGAGGTCGCCAAGGCCGCGCTCTTCTTCGCCAGCGACCTGGCCAGCGCGGTCACCGGCCAGATGCTGAACGTCGACTGCGGCGAGTTCCACGCATGAGCCCGCGGGTGAGGCAGGACGTCGGGTCCTATGAGGACATCGCGGCGGCGGCGGTGCGCACGACCGGGCTCTCGGACTTCGGTGGCAACGACCACGAGGAGGGCCTGCGACTCCTGATCGAGGACCTCAACGCCCCCACGGCCGGGCTGACCGGCGAGGGCAACTACATCCAGCGGTCGATGGTGAAGAGCGCGTTCGTGGGCAGGCTGCTCTCCCAGCACGGGTTCGGCGAGCACCCGTCGTACGCCGCCGTGCCCATCGAGCGGCCGCTCTTCGTGGTCGGTCTGCCGCGCACCGGCACCACCGCGATCCACCGCCTGCTCACCGCCGACGAGCGGCACCAGGGTCTGGAGTTGTGGCTCAGCGAATATCCCCAGCCCCGGCCCCCGCGCGAGACGTGGGAGCAGAACCCGGTCTTCAACGGCATCAACGCCGCCTATGCCCAGCACCACGTCGCGAACCCGGAGTTCATGGGCATCCACTACATGGATGCCACCACCGTCGAGGAGTGCTGGCGCCTGCTGCGCCAGACCGGGCTGTCGATCAGTTTCGAGTCGCTGGCCAACGTGCCCAACTACTCGGCGTGGCTGGCCAAGCAGGACTGGACGCCTGCCTATCAGCGGCACCGGGCCAACCTGCAGCTGATCGGGCTCAACGACACCGACAAGCGATGGGTGCTGAAGAACCCGTCGCACCTGGCAGCCCTCGACGCGATCATGACGGTCTATCCCGACGCGCTGATCGTGCAGATGCACCGCGACCCGGTGGTCTCCATCGCCTCGGCCTGCTCGCTCTCCGCCGAAGCCACCGCCGGCCAGTCGACGGTCTTCGTCGGCGACACGATCGGCAGCACCCAGCTCGAGATGCTTTCCCGGTGCTACCGCTCGTTCGGACAGGCCCGGGAGAAGTACGACGCCGCGCAGTTCTTCGACGTCGACTACTCGGCGTTCGTCGCCGATCCGGTGTCCACCTCGCGGGAGATCTATGAGGCGTTCGGGCTGGACTGGAACCCCGAGGTCGCGGGCCGGGTGAAGGCGATCGATGACGAGTCGCGCTCGGGTGGCAAGCGGCCGAAGCACACCTATTCGCTGGCCGACTACGGCCTGACTGAGGACCAGGTGCGCGCGGCGTTCTGAGCAACAAGTCGCACGGGAATCACGCTCCTGTCCACAGGTCACGGGTGACCTGATTGGCAAGGGGTTGCCAGGTTCCTAGCGTCTGGCCATGAGCCAATTCGCGATCGAACCCGACACCGTGGCCCCCGTGGCCGACTCGCTGCACACCGTGCGTGCCGACATCGAGGCGGCGTGCACCCTCTCCGCACCCGACACCGGACCGACCACAGACCTCACCGCCGAAGCAATCGCCAATCTTGCGGTCGCATGTGCCGCGATGGCTGGGGGCCTGGACGGTCTGGGCGACCGGGTCACTGCCGCCA
>DATCYH010000648.1:0-8491 GCA_036570405.1 Nocardioides sp. | reverse complement strand
CTCGACGAGCGGGAACGAGCGGAGTCTGCGATCGACATTGCGATCGCAAACGACGACGTGAGCGAACTCGACGAGCAAGTGGAACGGCTCGACCGGGGTGACAACGCTGCACAGGTGGCATTCGTCCAACTGGGTCGGCCAGTTGCCCCATGGCCACCAGCGGTCGCCCGAGATGCGCTCCTGACTGAAGCCAAGAGCCTCGCCGGGTCGATAGCCGATTCGGGCGGAAGGCAAGCAGCGCTCGATCTTGTGCGCCTACGCTTGCGCTAGGTGTTTGCGTATGACAACGGCTCGGGTAGAGTTTGAGCCATGGCTGACGAGACCGTGATCCCTTGGTACCTAGTGATCGAGTTCGCCAACCTCGATCTGGACGACGACGACGTGCTCGACAAGCTCGTCGCCGACGCGTCGCTACACATTCAGTGGTCGTCGACGGAGGGCGTTACTACGGCAGAGGCCACCATCGCGGCCGAGTCAGTTCCAGAAGCCCTCTCCCTCGTGTTCGCGGTGGTGCATTCGGCCGTCCCCGCGGCAGTCGCCATGCGCCTGGTCGACCCGCTTGTGACGATCAGCGACATTGCCGACGAAGTCGGCGTGACCCGCCAGGCTGTCCGAAACTGGGCTCTAGGCACTCGTCAGTCCGGCTTCCCTCGGCCGCTTGCGGTCGTTGGTGACGGAGTTCGAGTGTGGCGGCAAGCCGACGTGGACGAGTGGCTGAACGTCGCGGTCGGCCTCGGATCAGGGCGCATCTTCCCCTCCGCAGCATTCGTTGCCATGTTTAACGAATCGCTCCTGGCCGGTCCTCCCCCAGAGGAAGACGAGGACGAGTGGCACCACGTGTACTCGCGCACCGAGACACAGAGCACCTCGATCATGCGGCCCGCCGGCCTTAAGTCGGTCTCACCGATGCGAGCCACAACCGTCCGTTGACCGAGCGTGCGTTTAGTCTGAGCATCCCGATCGACCGCTGGGCGGCTGAGGATTACGTACCAGCGGCCGCTGCGGAGGCAGCCGAACTAGGCGCCACCCTCAGGATCGAGTCCAACTCGCTGGACCAGCTCGTCATCCGGCGTACGGGTGTCGAGAGCGAGCCCGAGAGCTTTGATGTGACGAGCCGATTGTTCCTGCGCTCGGGTGATGGCTTCTTCGCGACCCAGCTCCAAGTCGGAGTCGTGCCTCGCGACGGCAAGGACCGAGATGTCGCTGAGATCGCCATCTGCGTCACCACTCGGTGGAGCTTCACCCTGGACAGTGACGACATTCTCGACGACACAGCCGAGACGTTCGCCGTCTCCCTAGGGGCCCTTGAGCCCACAACGCTCGCAGCGAGCGCCCTTACAAGGGCTCTGGAGATGCTCGGCGTCAAGGTGGTTGTGTCCCCAGACGACAACCTCGAGCTCAATCGAACCGCCGTGCTAGAGACGGCCGAACAGCCGCCGATGTCCTCGGATGCGGCGTCGCCACTCAACCCATACGCCCTTGCTGGGATCGCGGGCGAGAGGGCGGAGGCCTGGGCCGGCCTCGGCTTCTCCGCCTCGTTCGCAGGACATTGGGCAACAGCAGGATTCGAACCGGCGGCAGCATCTGAGTGGGTTGCGGGTGGTTTTTCACCCGACGACGCGGCGGAATGGACGCAGTTGTCGCTCGAACCGCACGACGCGCTCCTGTGCGTGGCGGGTGGCGCTGGCCCAGAGGAGGTCGCTCGACAGGCAGCTGCCGGAGTCCACCCGTATGACTTCGCGGCGCTGGTTGGCCTTGTTCCGATGGAGGAGATTCCCGACTGGGTCAACGCCATCATCGCCCGGGACCTGCTCGATGCGGGGGACGTCCCAGTGCTCATAAGGGCGGGCCTCATGGCCTTTGACGTCGCTACTGCACCGGAGGACCTGACCGCCGGCGAGATCATCCACTTCTACGCAGACGAATCGGACCTCGATGAGGCCCACGACATGGACAGTACTGATTGATCGACCGTCTGTGAGCCGAACCCAACGCTTCCGAGGTCCGCCGGGCCCAACGCCGTTGCCTTCCGGCACTCACCTCACGGTCGACGCGCATCTCCCTCGGTCGTCTTCCCGCCGGTGATGTAAATTGCACGCTTGTGATTCGGCATGCGTGCACCGACGCCCAGGCTGGGGCTGGCCTCCTGGGCGCGGCCACCTGGAACGTCGATGCTGACTGCCCCGACGTGCTCGACCTTCGGGATCTCCTGGCGCGTCCCGACCTCACGGCGGCGTCGCTCTCCCGCCGTCGACACCATGGCACGGGGGTGGGCCGACCTCGGCGATTCGACTACCCGAAGCCCAGCGGCTCAATGAGGCACCTGGTCTGGCTTGATGCCTTGGCCCAACTCGACTACCGGCTGCTTGTGGGGGCGGCGGTCTCAACGATCGAGACGCACCTCGGACATGAAGTGCGGCGATACCGAACTCGCGGCTCCGGAGCGGGCTGGATCATGCAGCCGTGGCGCGAGGCATACCAGGGGTTTGATCAGAGCGTCGAGGACCATCGCTCGGACGAGCGGTGGTCCTTCGAGGTGATGCTCGACGTCAAGCGCTTCTATCCGTCCATCACATCGGCGATCCTCCAGCGCGGTCTCAGCTCGGCCGGGGTGGACGACGTGGCACTGCTGCCACTGGTGGCCTGGATCGACTACTTGCACGAGCTTCCCGGGGTCCATCCCGGTCTTCCGGTTGGCGTCGAGGCCTCCGGTCCACTCGCTACTGCGACGCTTGCGGGCCTGGATCGCGTCGTGCGCGCGTTCGGGTTCCCGTTCCTCCGGTGGGCGGACGATTACCGGTCCTTCGTCCCGTCCGAGGAGGCCACCCAGTCCGTCATCGGCGCGGCCAAGAGTCACCTCGACCAAGTCGGCCTCGAGCTCAACGACGACAAGACGAAGATTCGGCGCATCGGCGAGGGACGTGGCGGTGCCGGCGTCAGCGACGCGCTTGACGACGCTGCCGGGCCGCCGAGGCGCTTGATCGCTCTCGCGATCGAACGCGATCCCGAGGGCGTGACTCGATCCCTGGGTTTCCTCCGCCATCGCCAGGACACGTCGGGCGTCGAGGCTCTGCTCGACTTCCCGTGGATGATGGATCGCTTCCCGAAGGAGTCCTGCGCGTACCTCGGCTCGGTCTGGGACGCCGTCTCCGGTGAGCAGACGGAGCGACTCGAAGCTCGGTTGCTCGAACCGACCACCGCCGCCACGGCGCCGCCTCAGATGCACCTTGCTCGGCTGTTTCGGCGGGTTCGTCACCGAGTCGGTCCCTCGGCCGGTGAGGCGATCTTCGCCCGGGGCACGACGCTCGGTGTTCGCCAGTACGGGCCGACCAAGGCGCAGTACTTTGCCTTGGCCGGAACAAGCAGCGAGAAGCCCCGGAGCCGACGCGGACGGTCGATTGACCTTGCCGAGGTCGTCAGCGATCTTGATCTCAAGCGTGCACTTGTCGCCGGACTTCGAGTCGACGGGGGGATCAGCCCCGGAACGCGGGCCGCCGTCGATCATCTGGTTCGGCTCGATCCGGACCTCGCCGCCGCCGGTGCTTGGGTCGCTGCCGCGTAGTCAGCGCGTCGTCCCAGCAGCCTGAGGGGCACGACAGGCGCTCCGCTGGGCCACATCAGCTCCCTGTTACCTCGCTCGCTTGCGGAGCCGTCGGTCTCGGTACCAGGGGCGGAGGCGGACGTGGGCTGGTGGCAGGGTGCCATGGATGAGCAAGGCGTCGCCGGGATGCATGCGGCGGAGCGCAGCCGGCGGGACCAGGGGAACCGTTGCCACGCCGTTCTCGCGCGTGCCGTCGCCATGGCTCGTGCCATCGCTGAGCCGCGCAGGCAGGTGCTCGTCGCCAAGGAGGCGGCTGACGTAGTCGAGGCCGGGCGAGTCGGTCATGCCGGCGTAGAACAGCTTGCTGAGATGGTTGGTCAGGATCCCCTGTGCGTGGCGACCGTAGGCAGCCTCGATCTGGCTGACGGACTGCCATGCCGTCACGAGCTGGACGCCGATCCCGGACAACGTGGCCGCCCAGGACGGCAGCTGGTCGGGCCGGAGGATGGCCGCCTCATCCATCACGATGAGCAGCGGAGGATCCAGCGGCTGATTGGTCCTGACGTACCGCTCGAAGGCCTGCCCGACGAGGTCGTTGAGCATCCCGCCGAGGACCGGGCGAAGCCGATGCTGATCGGCAACCGGCGCGCACACATAGAGAGTGTTCGGGCCCGACATGAGCCAATCGAGGTCGATCGTCGAGCCAGCGGACGCCGCGGTGACTAGCGGGTCGACCCAGGGCCAGACCATGGTGCGGGCGGTGGCGTAGACCGACGACACGGTGCGAGCGTCGTTGCGCCAGAGGCCTTCGAGGACCATCGAGGCGAACTGACCTGCATCCTTGCGAGCCGGCTCGGCGTCGGCCTTGAGCGCCCGGATGAGGGGCGGAACCTCGCCGACGAAGCCCTCGACGGGCATGTCGGTGGAGAGGACCCACCGGACGACGTCGGCGAAGGTGCGGCCCTCGGTGTTCGCTGCCACGTTGAGCAGCGCTGCCAAGAGGCTCTCCGCCATCTGGCTCCAGAAGTCGGACTGTTCGCCTTGGGTGCGAGTGGCCACCCAACCTCGATCGGGACCTCGATCGGGACCTCGGTCGGGACCTTCATCAGGACATTGACCGGGATCAGCTCGCTCGCGCTGCGCCGGGGCGGCAGAGGCCTAGAACGGAGTCTCTGGGACTCAGGGAAGGGGCGACTGGAGCACCCCCAAGTTTCATGCCGTCCGCGCCGGCATCTCGCGTCGTCCGATCGCTCGCCGCGGAGTCGGGAGCGCTGCGGATGCCGGGTCTCAGGGAGCGGGCAGGGTCCGAGGACTGACCGGCACGGTCCGGCCGGTGGAACCGTCAACGAGTCGCCGGTCGGCGAGCGGCTGCTCCAGGAACACCGTCACACCGTCCAGGCAGTCCTCCCCGCTGACGCCGGGTGGCGGCGCGAATGCGGTGACCGTCACCGAATCGGCCGACTCCGTCACCGTCGCCGTGGGGTTCTTGTTGCACGAGCTCACGGTGACGAGAAGGGCGCCGTCGGTTCCGACTGCAGCTTCAACGAGAGCGGTGGGCACGGGATCTACCTCGGTAGCGACGTCCTGTACCACGGCATACACGAAGAGGCCGATCGCCCCGAGGATTGCGGCGGCAACGACACGGGCCCAGCCCGGCAACGGATCGACGCGCCTGCTGGTTCCAGTCGTTGCACGACTGGGTTTCGCCCCTCGCCGCATGAGCGAATGATGCCTGGCCGGGACCATCGGCGCAGGACGACATCGCGCCGGTTGGTGGTGGTTCCGTCAGTGGGATCACAACCGCGTCCGCTCGACGGCAAGCCGGCGCGCAGCGCAGGGGCGGCAGAGGGCGCCTCGATGAATGAGAGTGGGTCGGTGGTTGACGAGGCTCCAAGGCATCTCGCTGGCGCCGAGCAGGCTGACGCGCTGAGAGAAAGGGCCGAACGGCGCAAGGCACAGAGGATCGTGCCGCTCGTCCGCAGGCTTCGGCTGACCTTCGTCCGACTGTTGCGGACCTGGAGCGGCCGAGCGGTCTTCGCGGCTGGGCTCATCTGGCTCCCTCTCGGCATGGGGTTCCTGAACACCGGCGCAGAGCAGGATCTGCTGTTCGGGGTGTCTCTCGGGGTGATCGGCTTCGGCTGCTTCTTCTTGGTCTTGTGCGGATGGAGGCGGGACGACGACCCCGACGCGGACCCTCGCGAGCAGGGATACTGGGACTGGCGACCCGATGCGGGGCTCGTAGCGGGGACCTGCCTCGTAGCCGTAGGACTCGGCGGCCTCGTCGGGTCACTGTTCTGACGGTTCCCGCCTATCAGAGCCACTTCGATCTCTGCCGCTCAGCGACCTCGAGACGGGCAACGATGTCGCTGTGGACATCGTCGCTGCAGTCCTCGAAGTGCTGAACGATCACGACCCAGAGGGGCTTCTGGCCATGGGAGCGCCGACGGACGAGTACGACGCGGAGGCTGCGGAGCTAGCGGTGTTGATTCCGCAGGAGTCGCCACCCATCGAGGCCGACGTGGAGGAGGTGTGGCGCCGATGGTTCGGCGAAAGCCACCACCTCAGAGGCGATCTGCTCCGATCGGTCACGGACGAGCTGCGAGGACTACATCGCCAGTCTCAAGCGGCCGGTCCCGGCGGGCTGCACTAGGCAAACGCGCGTCCCACGGTCTCGAGTACCCGACGGATCGGCGGCCGCTGCCGAGCAGCACGTCGGGGGCAGGCAGACCCGGGCCGCTACCGACCAATGGTGAACGCTTCGACGCGGCGCATCCGCCGACGTGTTAGATCGATCGCTCGGAGACCATCTTCGGCGGCTTGAACCTGACGCTCCATCATCGCTACGTCCTCGGTCGTTGGGCCACCGATGACGGGACCGCTGCCAAAGGAAGCCATCGGACGCCGCGGAGGAGCGAACGCGAACGCCCTGCGGTACTGGCGGAGCACCTCCGCTGCCGCCTTCCTTACGCCTGATCCCCGACGGAGGTCCTCGACCAGTTCCTCGAGACGTCGATCTGCATCGCGCGCTACGTCTCTGAGGTAGTGGTCTGCAGTTTCGCCGCCGACGGCCTTCGCATCCTGGAAGACCGCCTTGACCGTCCGCAGAACCTCCCGACTCTCGTTGAAGCCGTGAGCAAGCCATCGTGACGGGATCTGGATGACACCCAGAACGGCGGCGATCCCTCCTGCGACCGTTCCGGCCAGGACGAGAGCTGACACACTCCGAGGCTACGGCGGATCAACGTTCCATTCGGTGCGGTCCGCCTTCGATGCACGACGCCACGAGCGTCTGACCGGCTGGAGCATCCCGCGGTCGGCTATGAGGTAGTGGATCCGCCCGAGCGCTGACACCGCGTCCCGGGTCCGGGACCCGTTGGCATCGAGGTGTCGGTCCGACCGTCGATGGGCGGGAGCGCTCGGAGCGGCGAGTCGAGGCTGATCCCGGTCTCGGTGGTGTCGCTGGTTAGGGCTTGGGCTGGTCGTCAGCCTGCGTCCAGCTCCAGAGCGGCGATGGCTTGGCGCTTTGCCGGTGTCGTTGCGACCGTCGTAGTGGAGGCGCAGGGTCGCCTCGCTGTTGCCGAGGATGTCGGCGACCGTTCGGTATGACTCCCCCGCGTCGAGCATCGCCGTCGCTGCGTAGTGGCGAAGGTGCTGCAGGGTGATCCTCGACTTGCCTCGGGCAGCGGCCCAGCGGTCGCCCATCGAGTCCGGGCGCAGCGGGAGCGAGCCGTCGATGCCGCGCGGGAACACGTACTCGTCGGGCCGCGGTTGGCTGCCGATCAGCTCACGCCGTCGTTTCTCCTGGCGTCGCAGGGCATCAACCGCACCCCGCGTCAGCGGCACGTCGCGCCAGTCGGCGCGCTTGGTCGCCTTCCTCAGGATCCCGACGCCGCGCCCGCCATCCGTGATGGCGGCGGAGACGTTGACCTCGTCCTTCTTGAAGTCGACGTCGGACCACCGGAGGGCAAGCAGCTCGCCCCGTCGCATGCCCGTGCTCACGAGCACCGTCACGGCGTCGGCGATCTCCGGATCCCGCTTGGCAGCGGTGGCCAGCACCTTGTGCACCTCGTCGCCTGACGGCGAGATCGGCTTCGTGCGCGTCGCGCGGGGGCGGGCGGCGTCCTTGGCCGGGTTGGCGTCGATCAGGCCGCGCTTGCGGGCGAGCTCCAGGGCTCGCGTGAGCACGGTCGCGCACCGGCAGATCCAGTCGACACCCATGTCCGTGCCGCGCATCTCGCTGTAGAGCGACTCGATCTCCTGCCAGGTCAATCGGCTGAACGAGACGTCGCCGAAGCGCTGGCCTCCTTCGAGGCGAGTGTCCGCCATCCGCTTGCACGCCCCTCGCACGGTGATCGCCGTGCTCGGCGCCAGCTCGACCACTCCGACCTGGATGGCCTGCTGATAGAGCTCGAACACTGCGTCGACGGACCGGGCCTTCGTGCCGCCGATGGTCAGACGGTTCTCGTGGACGCTACGCGGAGCCTGGCGAGCGTGACCTCTGCTTCGTCACGGGTGCCGTAGACGGTGCGGGAGACCCGCCGTCGCTGACCCGTGATCGGGTCGCGCCGCACCTCGACGTCGACGCGCCAGACACCGTCACGGACGGCGACGATGCAGCCCGCCCCACGTACCCGCCGGCGAGCTTGCGGGCGAGCTTCTTCCTGCTCGTTGCCGAAATCGAGGTGTTGGACCGCTCTGCCAATCCCAACTCCTAGCGGCCCATCCTGGCCCCGCCAGGGCGTTCGGTAGAGCGCGCAGAGTAAGCGGTGGCTCCGACGCCGGGTCCGAAAAACCTAGAGGCCCCTGCCATTGGCAGGGGCCTCATCGGAGCGGACGACGGGATTCGAACCCGCGACCCCAACCTTGGCAAGGTTGTGCTCTACCAGCTGAGCCACGTCCGCGTGGGTGAGTGACGATAGCAGGACCTCTCAGCCGGTCCCAACCACGTGA
>DATCYH010000647.1:0-1549 GCA_036570405.1 Nocardioides sp. | reverse complement strand
GATCGTGGCCGACCCCGACACGATCGGGCCGGTCCGCGAGGCGATCGGTCTGCTCGAGACCGCACGCAACGGCGGCTTCGAGGGGATCGACCCGGCCCTCCTGGACGGCGTACCCACCGCCAGGGTGATCGCGGTCGGCAGCACCCTGCAGCCGACCGAACGCAGCTATGACGACCTGCTCGCGGCAGCCGCCGAGAACCCCAGCCGACAGCTGCCGGTCAACGACCCCGAGTCGCTCGCCGTGTTGCTCTACACCAGCGGTACGTCGGGCCGCCCGCGCGGAGTGATGCTCACCCACCGGGCGCTGCTCGCCAACATCGAGCAGATCGCCTCCGTCGAGCCGGCGATGATCGCGGTCGACGACGTCCTGCTCGGGGTGCTCCCGCTCTTCCATGTCTATGGGCTCAACGCGGTGCTCGGTGCGAGCCTGCGGCTCCAGACCCGGCTGGTCCTCGCGCCCGGGTTCCACCCCAGCGGCACGCTCGACCTGATCGAGGACGAGGCGATCAGCGTGGTGCCGGTGGCGCCTCCCGTCTTCCCGCACTGGCTGCGGATGGAGGACCTGGCCGAGCGGCTGGGTCCGGTCCGCCTGGTGCTCTCCGGTTCGGCGCCGCTCGCCGCGGAGGTGATCGAGGAGTTCCAGAAGCTCTCCGGCGTCGCGGTGCACCAGGGCTATGGCCTGACCGAGGCCTCGCCCGTGGTCACCTCCACGCTGTGCGGCAGCGAATCGGGCATCGGCTCGGTCGGTGTGGCGCTGCCCGGGATCGAGATCAGGCTCAAGGACGAGGACGGGCGTGCTCCGGAGGGGTCCGACCCCGGAGACATCGAGATCCGTGGCGCCAACCTGTTCAGCGGCTACTGGCCCGACGGCCAGGGAGGTCCGGACGAAGAGGGCTGGTGGGCCACCGGTGACGTCGGCTTCCTCTCGCCCGAGGGCGCGCTGTCGTTGGTGGACCGGCGCAAGGAGCTGGTCATCGTCTCCGGCTTCAACGTCTATCCTTCGGAGGTCGAGGAGGTCCTGGGCGAGGTTCCCGGCGTCTCCGCGGCGGCCGTGATCGGCGTACCCGACGAGGCCACCGGTGAGGCGGTCGTGGCGTACGTCGTCTCCGACGGCGATCCGGTGGAGGTGGAGGGGGCGGTGCGTGCGCATGCCACCGAGAAGCTGGCCCGGTTCAAGCAGCCCACCACGGTCAATGTGGTCGCCGAGCTGCCCTACACGGTCACCGGCAAGGTGCAGAAGGGTCGACTCCGCGCTGCCGCCCGACGACTTGCCGCGCCGCTGATCGACGATCCCGCAGAGAGCACGAGCACCCCTTCGACCCGTTCCGCCGCCCGATGACCGCGCGCGTCACGCTCTACTCGCGCGCCGAGTGCCACCTGTGCGAGGAGGCCAGGCTCGTGATCGACCGGGTCTGCCGTGACCTGGGCGAGTCGTTCGTGGAGATCGACATCGACGGTGACCCCGAGCTGCGCGAGCGCTGGACCGACGACGTACCGGTGACGATGGTCGACGGCAAGCAGCACGATTTCTGGCGGGTGAGCGAGGAGA
>DATCYH010000646.1:0-4847 GCA_036570405.1 Nocardioides sp. | reverse complement strand
CCAGAGATGACGTCGACCCGCCCGGATCACCGGGCGGGTCGACGTACGGGGACTGCGATCAGCCCTGGGCGTTCTCGTCCTCGAGGGCGACGTTGCGGGTGCGGTTCGGGTCGACCTGGATGCCGGGGCCCATCGTCGTGGAGACGGTGACCTTCTTGATGTAGCGGCCCTTCGAGCTGGCCGGCTTCAGACGGAGCACCTCTTCGAGCGCGGCGGCGTAGTTCTCCGCCAACTGGACCTCGGTGAAGGATGCCTTGCCGATGATGAAGTGCAGGTTCGAGTGACGGTCCACGCGGAACTCGATCTTGCCGCCCTTGATGTCGGTCACGGCCTTGGCCACGTCCGGCGTCACGGTGCCGGTCTTCGGGTTCGGCATGAGGCCACGGGGGCCGAGCACGCGGCCGAGACGACCGACCTTGCCCATCATGTCCGGGGTCGCCACGACGGCGTCGAAGTCGGTCCAACCGCCGTTGACCTTCTCGATGAGCTCGTCGCCACCGACGATGTCGGCGCCGGCCTCACGAGCGGCCTCGGCCTTCTCCGCGTTGGCGAAGACCAGGACGCGGGCGGTCTTGCCCGTGCCGTGGGGAAGGTTCACGGTGCCGCGAACCATCTGGTCGGCCTTGCGCGGGTCGACACCCAGGCGCATCACGACGTCGAGGGTCTCGTCGAACTTCTTCTTGCTGCTGGTCTTGGCGATCTTGATCGCTGCGAGCGGGGCGTGGAGCTCGTCCTTGTCGAACTGCTCGGCCGCCGCGCGGTAAGTCTTGCTGCGCTGCATGTGCTTCTCGTTTCTGTGGGCGAAGTTGTGGTGTACGGGCCAGCGCGGCCCTGCCACGTGGAGCTGGGATCAGGTGATGATCAGACCGGTGGGTCTGGATCAGTCGGTCGTGACGCCCATCGAGCGGGCGGTGCCTTCGACGATCTTCATCGCGGCTTCGACATCGTTGGCGTTCAGGTCGGGCAGCTTGGTCTGCGCGATCTCACGAACCTGGTCCTTGGTCAGCTTGCCGACCTTCTCCTTGTGCGGAACGCCGGAGCCCTTCTTCAGGCCAGCGGCCTTCTTGATCAGCTCGGCGGCCGGAGGAGTCTTGGTGATGAACGTGAACGAACGGTCCTCGTAGATGGTGATCTCGACGGGGATGACGTTGCCGCGCATCGACTCGGTCTGTGCGTTGTAGGCCTTGCAGAAGTCCATGATGTTCACACCGTGGGGACCGAGGGCGGTACCCACCGGCGGAGCCGGAGTTGCTGCGCCAGCCTGCAGCTGCACCTTGACCAGGGCAGCAATCTTCTTCTTGGGAGGCATCTCTTATCTCTTTCTGTTCGTGGTCATGACGGGGACAGATCCCCTGCCACTTGCCTGCTGGGTGCCCATGACGGGCGGGAGCTTCAGACCTTCTGGATCTGGTTGAAGCTCAACTCGACCGGAGTTTCCCGGCCGAAGATCTCGACGAGGGCCTTGACCCTCTGCGACTCGGCGTTGATCTCGGTGATCGTCGCGTGCAGTGTCGCGAACGGACCGTCGACCACCATGACCGAGTCCTGGACGTCGAAGTCTGCGACCTCGACGGGCTTGCGGGAGGACTGACCGGCGGCAGCGGCGGGAGCGCCGGAGTCGCTGGCGGCAGCCTGTGCCTCGGCCTCGGCAGCGGCGACCACGGCGGGCGCCAGCATGTTCTCGACCTCGGTCATGCTCAGCGGGACCGGCTGGTGGCTGTGGCCCACAAACCCGGTCACCGACGGCGTGTGGCGCACGGTCGACCAGGACTCGTCGGTCAGGTCCATCCGGACCAGGACGTAGCCGGGGAGCACGGTGCGCTTGACCAGCTTGCGCTGGCCGTTCTTGATCTCGGCAACCTCTTCGATGGGGACCACGATCTCGTGGATGTAGTCCTCCATGTTGAGGGAGATGATGCGGTTCTCGAGGTTCGCCTTCACCCGGTTCTCCATGCCGGAGTAGGTGTGCACGACGTACCAGTCACCGGGTTTGGCCCAGAGCGCGCGACGGAACTCCTCGAGCGGGTCCTCGGGGGTCTGGTCCACCGACTGCTCGTCAGAGACGTCAGCATCGACGTCTGAGTCGACGACGTCCTCGGCGTCCTGGTCGGCCTCATCGGCTGCGGCCGCCTCGTCGGTGGCCTCGACCGTCTCGTCGCTCGAGTCGCCCTCGATGGACTCCAGGTCCTCCCCCGACGACTCCTCAGCGGACTCGTCCACGGGGTCGACGAGGGCGTCGACCTGCTCGGCAGCCTGATCGGCTGCTGCTTCGTCGTACTGCTCCGACACGTGATGCTCCGTCATTTGTAGTGCTTCTGAATCCGCCCGCCCGACTTCTGCGGCGGATCTTTCCGGCGGGCCGCGGGCCCTGCCATGCCGGCCGTCGGTTTCCCGGGCCGGGTCGTGCGGCTACTGCGTGGTGTTGGTGGCGAAGATCTCGAACACGAGCTTTCCGAAGCCCAGGTCGAGCAGCGACACCAGTGTCATGACCACGATCACGAAGACCATCACCACGATGAAGTAGGTGACGAGCTCGGACTGGGTCGGCCAGACCACCTTGCGCAGTTCGGCGATGACCTGACGGAAGAAGGCCAGGATGCCCGTGCGCTCCTGCTTGTCGCTGGAATCGCGCACTGCGTCGCTGTCCGACACCGTCTTCACCTTCCGTATTGCTGCTTGGTCGTCTTGCAGGGCACGAGGGACTTGAACCCCCAACCTTCGGTTTTGGAGACCGATGCTCTGCCAGTTGAGCTAGTGCCCTCCGGTGGCCCGCGCCCGATCCATGGTCCTTGCGAGAAGTCCGCAAGGGCATGACTGAGCATGGGTGGGATCCACCAAACGGGGAGTCTACGTGGAAAGCCAAGGCGACGTCCAAACCGGCCCGGGTGGCCCGTGTCGCGAACCAGCTCCCGACACCTGATCGTCACCCGTCTCCCGCTGTGGCGTGCTTGCCGCGGCGCCGTCCTGACATGGAAGCATGGGACCCATGACCGAGACGAACTCGAACGTCCAGCCCCTCAACGACCGCTCCGCTGAGGAGCTCGCTGCGTTTCTCACCGAACAGCGTGCTGCCTATGAGGCTCTGAAGGGCAAGGACCTCACCCTCGATCTCACCCGGGGCAAGCCCGCGCCCGCGCAGCTCGACCTGTCCGACGCGCTGCTCGACCTGCCGACCGGCGCCAAGGACAAGGTCGGGGTGGACACCCGCAACTACGGCGGCCTCGAGGGGATCCGCGAGATCCGCGAGATGTTCGCCGAACTGCTGTGGGTCGAGCCCGACCAAGTGGTCGCCGGCGGCAACTCCAGCCTGGTGATGATGCGCGAGGTCCTGGTCGACCTGTGGCTGAAGGGCGCTGTGGACGGCGTACGCCCTTGGTCCGCCGAGGAGAAGGTCACCTTCATCTGCCCGGTCCCCGGGTATGACCGCCACTTCACGCTGTTGGACTGGTTCGGCATCGACACCGTGACCGTCGCGATGAACGAGGACGGCCCGGACATGGACGCGGTGGAGGCCTTGGTCGCCGACGACCCGAGCATCAAGGGCATCTGGATCGTGCCGACCTATGCCAACCCCAGCGGCTCGATCGTCACCCAGGAAGTCGCCGCGCGCCTGACCGCGATGCCGACGGCCGCGCCTGACTTCAAGATCTTCTGGGACAACGCCTATGCGTTCCATCACCTGACCGAGGAAGAGGCCAAGAGCGCGGACATCCTGACGCTGGCCGCCGCGTCGGGCCACCCGCACCGGCCGATCATGTTCGCCTCGACGTCGAAGATCACCTATGCCGGAGCCGGCGTCGCCTTCCTGGCCGGCTCGGTCGAGACGGTGAAGTGGTACATCTCCCCCCTCGGCAAGGGCGCCATCGGCCCGGACAAGCTCAACCAGCTCCGCCACGCCCAGTTCTTCGGCTCCCCGCAGGGCGTGCGCGACCACATGGTCAAGCACCGCGAGATCATCGCGCCGAAGTTCGCCGAGGTCGAGCGGGTGCTCGACCAGCGCCTGGGCGGTCTCGACGTCGCGACCTGGACCCGCCCCACGGGTGGCTACTTCGTGAGCCTCGACGTGCTGGACGGCACCGCGTCGCGCGTGGTGCAGCTGGCCAAGGAGGCCGGCATCGCGCTCACCCCCGCCGGCGCCTCGTTCCCCGGCGGCAACGACCCGCGCGACCGCAACATCCGGCTCGCGCCCACCTTCCCGGAGCTCCCCGCGGTCTCCGAGGCGATGGATGCCGTCGCGACCTGTGTGCTGCTCGCTGCCGCGGAATCACTCGCGCCTCGCTGACCCCACTGGTCACGCACCGGCCGGTCGGAGTCACCGGGTACCGGGTGACTCCGGCGCTTCCCGGGCAAGATCTTGCCCGGGAAGCACCAGACTTGCCGGGTACCCGGTGACTCCGTCCGCGGCACGGGTAGTGTCCCGGCATGACCGAGCCGCGCCGCGACCTTGGCCCCCTGCCCAAGGCGCACCTGCACCTGCACTTCACCGGTTCGATGCGCCACGACACCCTGCTCGAGCTCGCTGCTCGGGACGGGATCGTGCTGCCGGAGTCGCTGGTCTCCGAGTGGCCTCCGGAGCTGTCCGCGGCGGACGAGAAGGGCTGGTTCCGGTTCCAGCGGCTCTATGACGTGGCCCGATCGGTGCTGCGCACGGAGGACGACGTACGCCGCCTGGTCCTCGAGGCCGCGGAGGACGACGTACGCGAGGGTGGTCGTTGGCTGGAGATTCAGGTCGACCCGAGCGGGTACGCCGCGCGGTTCGGCGGGATCACTGCCTTCACCGAGCTCGTCCTCGACTGTATCCGCGACGCCTCCGAGCGCACCGGCCTGGGCATCGCGCTGGTGATCGC
>DATCYH010000645.1:0-4507 GCA_036570405.1 Nocardioides sp. | reverse complement strand
GAGACCGCCACCGGTCCCGCCGGAGTCGAGCTGGGCCAGCAGAGTGCCCGCTCCACCCCCTCGACCTATGTCCCGGCCACCGGCACGTACGGCGACCGGATCGGCGTCATCGGCTCCGAGCGTTCCCAGCCACTCTCCCCGCTCCCACCCGAGGACGATCGGGAGAGTGGAGGGAAGACCGAGGCTGGTGCCAGCCAGAGCTTCGCGCCCCCCGCCCAGCGTGCGCCCGACGCCAACGAGACCACCGGTTCGCACGCTGCGATCGGCACCGACGAGAACGACACGAAGCGGGTGCCGAACCCGCGCTACCCCGGCGGCAAGCGCGCGGCTCGCTGATCCCGGCCACAGCACGGGCGAGCAGACAAGTTAGGCGACACTAACCAGCACGTGATAGCCATTGCCCGTGAGTGATTCGGCAGCCGCGCCTGCAACTGCCTGGGCCCTGCTGCTGCGGGGGCTGCGACGCAACAAGGCAAAACTCCTCGGCTCCTATGCCCTGCTCAGCCTGTGGCAGGCCTGCGAGACCCTCGTCCCGGTCTTCATCGGCCTGACCATCGACCGCGCCGTGTCCACCGGCGAGGTCGACCAGATGGTGATCTGGGGCCTCGCACTGTGCGTGCTGTTCGGCTTCTTGTCCTACGGCTATCGGTATGGCGCCTGGATCGGCTTCGACGTCGTCTCGATGGAGATGCACCGGATCAGGGTCGAGATCGCCGCCCACTCCCTGCACCCGCGGGGCGCCAGGACAGCACTCCGTCCCGGCGAGACGCTCTCGTTGGCCACCGCCGACGCCGAGATGGTGGGGCAATTCATCCGCTCCACCGGCTTCACCATCGCCGCGGTCATCTCGATCGTCGGGGCCTCCTGGTTCCTCCTCGCGATGGACCTCGTCCTCGGCCTGGTCGTGGTGATCGGCGTGCCGACCGTGCTGCTGCTGACCCAGGTCGTCACGCCGCGCATCTCACGTCACACCGAGCACCAACAGGCCACCGTCGCCGAGGCCACCGGCGTGGCCACCGACCTGGTCCGAGGCCTTCGCGTGCTCAAGGGCATCGGCGCGGAGCCGGTAGCGGGCGCCCGCTACCGGGTGCTCAGCGGGCGGGCGCGTGACGCATCGGTGCGGAGCACGTCGACCTATGGCGCGATGGCCGGCCTCACCGAGGGCCTCGCCGGACTGTTCCTCGCAGCCGTCGCGCTGGTCGCCGGGCACCGGGCACTCTCCGGCGACATCACCATCGGCGAGCTGGTGGCGGTCGTCGGCCTGACCCAGTTCCTCGCCGAGCCGCTCGGAATGCTGGGCGACATCTCCGCCCACACGGCGCGCGCCCACGCCTCCGCGCGACGCATCGTCGACTTCCTCGCCTCACCCCGCCTCGTCGAGGAGGGTGAGTCCAGTCCGGTCTTCACCCCCGCCGAGCTGCGCCTCAGTGGTGTCAGCGCGCCCGGGCTCGACTCGGTGAACCTGGCGTCACGGCCCGGGGAGATCCTCGGCATCGCCATCACCGACCCGACCGCGGCCGCCACCCTGATGGGCCTGGTCAACGGCTCGATCACCCCGACCTCGGGCACGATCTCGCTGGGCGGGCTCCCCCTGCGCGACCTGAGCACCCAAGCGCGCGAGGCGCACCTGCTGGTCAACCCACACCACGTCGACCTCTTCGAGGGCACCCTGCGCAGCAACGTCGACCCGACCGGGCGCCTCAACGAGCGTGCGCTGGGCCTGCTGCTCGATGCGTCGGCCTGCGCCGACGTGGTGTCGCTGGCCCCCGAAGGGCTCGACCAGCCGGTCACGCCCGACGGCGCCACCTTCTCCGGTGGTCAGCGCCAGCGGATCGCACTGGCCCGAGCCCTGGCGATGGATGCCCCCATCCTGGTACTCCACGACCCCACCACCGCGGTCGACGCCGTCACCGAGCACCGCATCGCGCAGGGCATCCGCAGGCTGCGCACGGCCGGTGCGTCACGACGTACGACCTGGTTGATCACCTCCTCCCCCGCCCTGCTGGCCCAGTGCCACCGCGTGGTGCTGATAGCCGAGGGCCGCGTGCAGTCCGAGGGCACCCACCACGACCTTGCGACTGAGTCGAGCTATGCGGAGGTGGTGCTGCGATGAGCCGAGGAGTCGTAGCGGAGGTAGGACGAGGAACGAGTCCTGCCGCAGCGAGGCACCGCAGAGCTCGACGCGGAAAGGAACTGCGATGAGCCGCAACATCCTCCCCATCGCCTCGCGCCAGGAGACCGCGCGGCTGGCGTGGCGGCTGGTGGCCAGCCGTCGTGTTCCGCTGCTGCTGACCATCGCCTCGTTCATCCTGGCCGGTCTGTGTGCCCTGGTCGCGCCGTGGATGCTCGGCACGATCGTCGACCTGGTCATCGACGGCGCGCCTGAAGGCCAGATCACCCGGGCCGCACTCGTGATCGCGGCAGCCGCCGTGGCAGGTGGACTCTTCACGTGGGCCTCGGTCGCCTTCCTCGCTCGCGCCGGCGAGCCAGCCCTGGCCACTCTTCGCGAGGACGTGCTCGACAAGGCACTGGCCCTTGACTCGGCGCGCGTCGAGGAGGCCGGCACCGGCGACCTGCTCTCCCGGGTGGGCGACGACGCCCGGACGGTGGCCAACTCGCTGACCGAGATCGTGCCGACCCTGGTCAACTCCCTGGTCCTGGTCACGTTCACGGCCGTCGGACTCTTCGCCCTCGACTGGCGACTCGGACTGGCCGGCCTGGGCGCCGCGCCGTTCTATGCGATGGCACTGCGGTGGTACCTGCCGAAGTCCGGGCCGTTCTATGCCCGCGAGCGGGTCGCCCAGGGCGAGCGGGCGCAGGTGATGGTCAGCGGGCTCCAGGGCGCCGCGACGGTGCGCGCGTTCGGGATGTCCTCGGGTCAGGTGGCCACGATCGAGAGCCGGTCCGCCCAGGCACGTGACATCTCGATGACGGTGTTCCGACTGCTCACCCGCTTCGGCGCCCGGTCCAACCGGGCCGAGCTGATCGGCCTGCTCCTGGTGTTGACCACCGGATTCTGGCTGGTCCGCGAGGACTCGACGTCGGTCGGAGCGGTCACCGCAGCGGCGCTCTACTTCCACCGGTTGTTCAACCCGATCAACGCACTGCTCTACATCTTTGACGCGGTCCAGTCGACGGGCGCCTCGCTCTCCCGGCTGGCCGGCGTATCCCTGCTGCCGGCTCCTCCCGAGCGGCCCGGGTCGCTCCCCCCGACCCCGGGACCACTGGTGCTCACCGGCATCGACCACTCGTACGTGCCCGGACGCCCGGTGCTCTCCGACGTCTCGCTGAGCATCGCCCCCGGCGAGCGGGTCGCACTGGTCGGCGCGACCGGTGCCGGCAAGACCACGCTGGGTGCCATCGCTGCCGGCGTACTGCCTCCCTCGGCGGGCTCGGTCACCTTGGCCGGCACCGCCATCGGCGACCTGTCCACCTCCCTGCTCCGCTCGCGGGTGGCGTTGATCAGCCAGGACTTCCACGTCTTCGCCGGCACCGTGCGCGAGGCAGTCACCCTGGTCGACGCCTCGGCCACCGACGCCGAGGTCCTCGCCGCCCTCGACCTGGTCCGCGCGACCGGTTGGGTTTCGTTGTTGCCGGAGGGCCTGGACACCGTGATCGGCACCGGTTCGCACCCGGTGACCCCGGCCCAGGCGCAGCAGCTGGCGCTGGCCCGGATCGCACTGGCCGACCCGTGGTACGTCGTGCTGGACGAGGCCACTGCCGAGGCAGGCTCGGCCGGCGCGCGCGAGCTCGAGGAGGCCGCCCTCGCGGTCACCTCGGGACGCGGCGCCCTGGTAGTCGCCCACCGGTTGACCCAGTCGGCAACCGCGGATCGGGTGCTGGTGCTGCACGAGGGCGTGGTCGTCGAGGAGGGCTCGCACGACGAGCTGCTCGCGGCCGACGGTCGTTATGCCGAGCTCTGGGCCGCCTGGTCCAGCTGAGGCTCCGCCGCACCCGCCACCCCTTTTCCGTCGACCCGTCGTGAATTCGCATTCTGCGAGCGACATGCGTCGAACATTTGTTCGCCCGGGGCTTGATTTGTTCGAACAGGTGCTCTAACTTCGTACATGTGTTCGATCGAACGTCTGATCGAGCGGCCCCGTTGTCAGTGGTCGCCACTAGACATGGATCGACACCGACCAGCCCCCTTCCCCGGAGGTCTTCAGATGAGCACCATGACCCTCACCCCCAGCATTCCGAGCTTCCGCACCTCGCAGGTTCGCCTGACCCGTCGCGGCCGGCTCGTGGTCTTCGTCGCCGCACTGCTCTTCGTGCTGGCCGGCGCCGTGTTCCTGGGAACCTCCTCGGTGGCCAGCAACAACGAGTCCAGCTCCGCGCAGCAGACCGAGGTGATCATGGTTGGTTATGGCGAGACCCTCTGGGGCATCTCGTCCGACCTCGCCGAAGAGGGCAGCGTGCGCGACATGATGCAGACGATCAAAGACCTCAACGCCCTTGACTCGTCGATGCTCGTCGCCGGCCAGGAGATCCACGTGCCGGTCACTGA
>DATCYH010000644.1:0-2202 GCA_036570405.1 Nocardioides sp. | reverse complement strand
CTTCTCGAACTCGGGGGTGCCGGGCGCCACCGCCTGCGGCTGGCCTTCTGAGACCAGGCGCTCGATGTCCGCTTCGCTGCCCTGGACCAGTCGCCAGTCTCCGTCGAGCCACCGCATCAGCTGGGTGCCGGCGTAGAGGCTGTCCTTGACCTGGCCGTCGGCGGTGGTGAGGGTGACGTAGCTGAGCAGGTTCACCGCGCAGTAGCCGGTGTCGAGCTCCTCAAGTGTGTAGGCGACCGGGGTGACGGCGTACGACGCGGGGGCGGGCACGTCGCCCTCCTTCGCAACGCCGGCCTGCTGGCGACGCAGCGCGACCGCGGCGCGGGAGCGCTCCTCGAAGACGGTCTTGTCCTCGGGGTTGGCGTAGAGGCGGGCGACGGTGACGGCCTGGTCGTAGTCGAACCCCAGCTGTGCCTTGGCCAGCTCGACCTGAAGCGCCACGGCACCCAGGTCGGTGGCCGGGAATCCGGTCGGGTAGCCGTCGACCTGGTCGTCGCCGGTCGGGATCACGACGCCGTCGGCCGGTGCGGTATCCGGTGCGACCTGCTCGACCGACGTGTTCTCGACCGTCTGGCTCGAGTTGTCCCCGCCGGTGGTGTCGGGGCCGCCGGAGTCGTCGGCCCGGGTGCGAGCACCGAGCCAGACGACGGTGGCCACCATGCAGGCGATCGCCACCAGGATGCCAACGCGCACCAGGGTGGCTCGCGAGTCGTCGTTGCCGGTCGTCAGGTTCTTCATCAGTGGTCCCCTTCGATGTGGTCAGGGTCAGTGGTGTCGTCGGTCGACCAGGTGCGCCAGCCGGCCTCGTGGGCCAGTTGTGTGCCGGGCCAGGTCGCGGGAGCGGGTGCGGGCGGGGCGCCGGGGGCGAGCATCCAGCGGCCGCCGACCCACTGCATGCGCTCGCAGTGGGCGAAGGCGATCTGGCCTTCCTGCTTGTAGGAGGCGGTGACCTTCATCAGGACGCAGACGGTGGTCCAGTCGGGCCCGTCGGTTCCCTTCACGAGCGCGGCAGCCGGCTCGAGGGAGACCGAGGAGCTGGGGTCCTTGACCTCGCCCATTCCGGTGCTGGTCAGGAACGCTTGGACGCTGGCGGTGATCCACCACTCCTCGGCGCGGACGCCGCCGGGCAGAGCCCAGGCGTTGTAGACCTCCGTGGCCGTGGTCAGGCTCATCGACTGCAGCACTGCGAGGTCGATCTGCGCGAGCTGCCCGATCGCGCCCTCGGGGGTGTGCGGGAACCCGGTCATCACGAACGCGGGTCCGTTCACACCGGTGCTAGCCGGGATCTCGATGACGGGCGCCTTGGCGCTGGTGGTCTCGGCCGGGAAGGCGGCGCTCTCGGGAACGGCCAGCATCGGTTCGGCCGCTACCTCGTCGCGGCGCCCGGCCCCCTGGGCCACCGTCGAGCGATCAGTCTCGCCGGTGGCGACGTCGCTGTTCGCGCTGGCTTCCTCGCCGATCCCTGCGACGGCCAGGTAGACCGCGTAGGCGAGGCCACCGAGCAGGAGCGCAGCCACGATGACGGCGGCGACCAGGATTCCGAGCAGGCGGCGCCGGCCCCACTCCGTGGCGCCATCGGCCTTCTTCGTGGCTGCGCGCCCCATCAGATGCAGCCCTTGCCGAGGATCCCGTTGAGCATGCCGGGCAGGACCAGATAGGCGATCGCGCAGGCGAACACCACCACCACCGAGATCACCCCGACCTTGGAGGCGTGCGGCAGGGAGAACACGCGGCCGGCGATGATCGCGCCGATGGCGATCACGATGCCAAGGCCGAACAGGACGATGACGCCCCACAGCACGTAGCTGGTGATCTCGTTGGTGGGTCCGACGGCACCGGGCGGCGCCTTCGGGCAGACCTGGGCGGCCATCGGGAGGAGAGCGGTCATAACGTCCATGGGTGGACTTCCTTTCTGGGTTGCTGACCCGGTGCGGGTCAGGCGCTTTCGCTGGTGTTGTTGGTGGGCAGGTGTGCGGGCTCGAGCAGCTGGCGGGCTGCCGAGATCAGGGGGGCCGGGACGGGTCGGGAGTCCAGGCCGTTGACCGCGAGCTCGCGGTCCTCGGGGATCTCCACGCACCGGTCTGCGTCCAGGGCGCGACGTACGGCGGGGCCGCCGGCGTGCTCGAGGCCCCGAGGCCACTTCTTCCGACGCGGCCCTCGCACGGCGATCGCGATCTGCTCGGGCTGCCAGTGGCCGGCCAG
>DATCYH010000643.1:0-3482 GCA_036570405.1 Nocardioides sp. | reverse complement strand
CAGGTCGCAGTGGGCGGAGGCTTCGACAGTGGGGGCGAACAGTCGCTCAAGCATGCTTGGCGTCCTTTCGTCAGGGGGGAATGTGCACGTAACTGCGACACTACTCCGCATGCACACTGCTCGTCAGCCGGGTCTGCCGCGATTCGGGATGGCCCTCGTCCGTGGCCGGTCGATGGAGCCCGGACTTCGCGGGGGTGACCGCCTCCTCGTGCAGTACGACGCACCGGTGCAGCCGGGGCAGGTCGTGCTGGCCCGATTCCCCGACGGGACGCTGGCGGTGAAGCGGGTCGCCGAGGCGCGAGCGACCAGGACCGGCGCGCCGGGCTGGTGGCTGCTCAGCGACAACGCCGAGAAAGGCGTCGACTCCCGCCATCGCGGGGTGATCCCCGCCGACGACGTGGTGGCCGTCGTACGCCTGAGGATCTGGCCGATGCCGCCGTGGGTGCGGTCCGCACGGTGATGCGCGTCTCATTCCCGGACTGCTGGTGGTCGGTGATCGCGATGCGTGTGCACCTTGTGAGAACATTGACGTGCAGGGAGACCCCCTGGTCCGACAAGTTCCGCGAACCACCTCAAACGCGTCGAGCTGGGCCTGCCACCACCACATCTCTCTCTGGAAAGTTCCGTCATGTCTGCCTCTGAGAACCCCGCCCGCCCGGAGCACCCCTACTCAGGTGACCCGGTCTTCGACCTCCATGTCGGGGGAAAGATGGGCATCCGCTCGGCAGTCGAGCTCGCAGGAGCCGAGGAGCTCTCGCTGGCCTACACCCCGGGTGTGGCCCGAGTGTGCGAGGCGATCGCGGAGCACCCGGAGCTGACCCAGCACTACACCTGGGTGCCGAACACCGTCGCCGTCGTAACCGACGGCACCGCCGTGCTCGGCCTGGGCGACATCGGCCCCGCCGCGGCAATGCCGGTGATGGAGGGTAAGGCCGTGCTGTTCAAGCAGTTTGGCAACGTGGACGCGATCCCGATCTGCCTGGCCACCACCGACGTCGACGAGATCGTCGAGACCGTGGTGCGGATGGCCCCCTCCTTCGGTGGCATCAACCTCGAGGACATCTCGGCCCCGCGCTGCTTCGAGATCGAGCAGCGCCTCAAGGACCGTCTCGACATCCCGGTCTTCCACGACGACCAGCACGGCACCGCCGTCGTCGCGCTCGCCGCCCTGAAGAACGCGTTGAGGCTCACCGGCCGACCTGCCGAGACCACCCGGGTGGTGATCTCCGGTGCCGGCGCCGCAGGTGTGGCCGTCACCCGGATCATGCTCGAGGCCGGCATCCGCGACATCGCGGTCGTCGACCGACAGGGTGTGCTCAACTCCGAGCGGTCCGACCTGACCCAGGTCAAGCGTGAACTGGCCCGCGACACCGCGGACAATTTCGGCCGCTCCGGCTCCCTGGCCGACGTGATGAAGGGCGCCGACGTCTACATCGGCGTCTCGGGCGGCACCGTGCCCGAGGAGATCGTGGCCACGATGGCCGACGACGCGATCATCTTCGGTCTCGCCAACCCGACCCCCGAGGTGCACCCCGACGTGGCCCACCGCCACGCCCGTGTGGTGGCCACCGGTCGCTCGGACTTCCCGAACCAGATCAACAACGTGCTCGCCTTCCCGGGCATCTTCCGCGGGGCCTTCGACGTGCACGCCACGGCGATCACCGAGGGGATGAAGCTTGCCGCTGCCGAGGCGCTGGCCGCCCTCGTCGCCGACGAGCTGAGCGAAGACCTGGTCATCCCCTCGCCGTTCGACCCCCGGGTCGGCCCTGCCGTCGCCGCGGCGGTCTCGGCGGCCGCACGCCGCGACGGCGTGGCCCGGATCCTGGACTGACCAACCGCACTGCGAACCACCCCTCGGTCGCTCCACGCGGAGTCGCTAGGCTCGAACCATGTTCGCCGTCTATGCCGACAAGTTCTCCTCCGACGACCCGCTGAGCGGCCTGGTTGTGGGCGAGCGTCCCGACCCGGTGGCCCCCGACGGGTGGACCACCGTCACCGTCAAGGCCGCCTCGCTCAACCACCACGACCTCTGGTCGTTGCGTGGCGTGGGCCTCAAGGAGGAGTCGCTGCCGATGATCCTCGGCTGTGACGCCGCAGGCATCGACGAGGACGGCAACGAGGTGCTGGTCCACGCGGTGATCAGCGACCCGGACTGGGCCGGGGACGAGACCTTCGACCCGAAGCGCTCGCTGCTCTCCGAGCGCCACCAGGGCACCTTCGCGGACAAGGTGATCGTCCCGCGCCGCAACGTGATCCCCAAGCCTGCCTCGATGTCCTTCGAGGAGGCCGCCTGCCTGCCGACCGCCTGGCTGACCGCCTATCGGATGCTCTACACCCAGGGCGGGCTCAAGGCCGGTGACTCGGTCCTGGTCCAGGGCGCCGGCGGCGGTGTGGCCACCGCCCTGATCGTGCTGGCCCGCGCAGGCGGGCTCAAGGTGCTCGCCACCAGCCGTGACGAGGCAAAGCGCACCCGCGCTCTGGAGATCGGTGCACACGAGACCTACGAGTCCAACGAGCGGCTTCCGGGCAAGGTCGACGCGGTGATGGAGACGGTGGGCCGGGCGACCTGGTCGCACTCGATCCGCTCCCTGCGTCCCGGCGGCAAGATCGTGATCAGCGGGACCACCTCGGGTCCGAAGCTCGACGATGCCGAGCTGACCCGGATCTTCTTCCTGCAGCTCAGCGTGATCGGCTCCACCATGGGCACCCGGTCCGAGCTGGCGGCGCTGACCCAGCTCCTCGACGCCTCGGGTGCGCGTCCGCTGATCGACCGCACCATCGCGATGGACCAGGCCCGTGAGGGCTTCGCCGCGATGGCTGAGGGCGACGTGTTCGGCAAGATCGTCTTCACCCGATGACGCGGGTGCACCTGGTCACCGGCGCCGGCTCGGGGATGGGGGCCTGCGTCACTCGGTCGCCGGTCGACCGCGGGGACGAGGTGTGGCTGGTGGCCCGCTCCGTCGGGCGCGCCCGCGAGCTCGAGCAGGTCTACCCCGGGGCCCGCACGCTGGTCGCCGACCTTGCCGAGCCCGAGTCCTTGGCCGAGCAGCTCACCGAGCTGCCCGAGCGTCTCGACAGCCTGCTGCACATCGCCGGTGTGGTCGATCTGGACCGGGTGGACGCCCAGTCGGTGCAACAGGTTCGTCACCAGCTCGACGTCAACCTGCTCGCCCCGATCGAGCTCACCCGCCTCTGCCTGCCCGCCCTGCGGGCCGGCAGGGGAACCGTCGTGGTGGTGAACTCCGGCGCCGGGCTGAACGCCAACGCGGACTGGACGGCGTACGCCGCCTCGAAGTTCGGCGTCCGTGCCTTCGCGGACGGGCTGCGGTCAGAGGAGAGCGGCAACGGTGTGCGGGTGACGACCGTCTATCCCTCACGCACCGCCACGCCGATGCAGGAGAAGGTGCACCGCCAGGAGGGTCGGGACTATGACCCGGACCGCTTCATCCAGCCGGAGACGGTGGCCGCCACCATCCTGCACG
>DATCYH010000642.1:0-2258 GCA_036570405.1 Nocardioides sp. | reverse complement strand
CGGCAAGTCTTGCGCGTCGAACCGGCAAGTCTTGCGCGTCGAACCGGCAGTTGTTGACGCGCTGACCGCAACAACTGCAGGGTCAAGCCACAACAGCTGCAGGTTCGCGGCGCAACAACTGCAGGTTCGTCACTCGAAGATGGACGGCTTGCCCTCGCCGTTCTCACGCGCCCAGCGCGGCATGATGAAGATCCCCTCGCACCGTACGGTCGGCCCCTCGCTGTCGCTGATGTGGCCCACGACGATGGTCTTGATCCCCTCGACCCGGTTGACCTTCGCCTCCGCGTGCAGCTCACCCAACGGGGTGGGGCGCTCGTAGCGCAGGGTCAACGTCCCGGTCATGCCTGCCTTGTGCCCGGCGGCGGCGGCCTCGCCGGCGACCTGGTCCAACAGGAGGGCGCTCACACCCCCGTGCACGAGTCCGGGCGGTCCCTCGTAGGCCGCTCCGAGGTGGAAGTCGGTGGTGACGAGTCCGTCCTCGTGCCAGGTGATGTCGAGCGGCGGCGCGATCGGGTTGCGCATCCCCACGACGGCGTTGCCGTAGTTGCGTGAGGTCCCGCCCTCGGGATTGATCGTGACCCCGTGGCTGGACGGGATCTGGCTGGCCCGCAGCCTTTCGGTGATCGCAGCGAGCTCCTTGCGGACCTCGATCATCTCGTCGTCGGGGACCGTGCTGCGCAGGACCGCATCGATCAATTCACGGGTGGTCGCTGCCAGGCCGCCCTGCACCTCGCGCTCGCGCGCCAGCTGCTCCTCGGTGACTTCTTCGATGCGGTAGTCGGACATGCGAGCCACCCTAGACGTGTGCAGAAGCCAACTGCGCGCAAACCCAGTGGAAACCAGCCTCGTGGCGTGATGGGATGCGCCACATGACCGAGCTGATCACCCCCGACCTGCAGTGGTACGACGAGTGGCGCGCGGCGTACGACGAGTTCGGCGGCGTGCACATGGACGGCTCGGGCTACTTCGGTGCGCCGCCTCCTGAGCCCTCGCGCGCGGACTTTGCGGCGATGGTCGAGAACCGGCTCGCCCAGGGCGATCCATCCACGCCGGTGGAGCCCGGGATGGTGCACTGCTCCTTCTTCTGGATCACCGAGCAGGACTCGTTCATCGGCTGGCTCGCGATCCGGCACACGCTCAATGACTTCCTGCTCGAGCAGGGCGGGCACATCGGCTATTCGGTACGCCCCTCGCGGCGCCGCGAGGGTCACGCCGCGCGCGCCCTCTACCTGGCTGTCCCGCTGGCCCGGGAGCTCGGCATCGACCGGATCCTGCTCACCTGCGACGCCGACAACGAGGCGTCGCGGCGCACCATCGAGGCCAACGACGGTGTGTTCGAGGACGAGCGCGTGGGCAAGCTGCGCTACTGGATCGGCTGAGCCCAACGACTCAGTGGGTGGCGCGGTTCCTGGCCGACTCGTAGTGATCGAGGATCCGCGTGAACTCGTGTGGGTCGACCAGCGAGTCGTTGATGACGTACGGCGGCATGCTCTTGCGCAGGATGAGCACCTTCCAGCCGCGCCTGCCGGGACGTCCGACAACCTCGATCCGGGTGTACGGGCTGGCCAGGTCGAACCGGTGATGGCTGTCGTTCGAGCGGATGTCGAGCAACCCCCGTTCGCAGACCACCTTGGCCGGTTCAGCCGTCGAGTGCGCGCCCCACAGGATGAGCGTGAGCAGGGCCGCGGTGGCGGCATACGCGATGTACGTCGTCTCTCGCGTGTCCCAGGCAAGCCAGCCCAGCAGCAGCGTGGCCATGACAGCGAACAACAGCAGGGTGCCAGGAACCGCTGGGTGCCCTTCTGGGGGGTGAGGTTGATCGTGGTCGGGAGGGGTTCGGCCGCGGAGGTCCGGGTGGCCTTCTCCACCTTCGAAGGCTTGGGGCTCTTGGTGGCCTTGGGCTTTCGAGCGGCCGGCTTCGGGCGGTCCTCCTGCGGTGCGGGCTCCGGAGTCCTGTCGGCCGGGGGCTTCGGTGCCTTGGGCGCCTGGGTCGTCTCGGGGGTGGTTGCGCGCGCCGCAGCGAAGACCGAGGTCGCCGCGCTGGTCCGCGGGTCGGGCGGCGTCTCGGTGCCGGTTTCCTCCGGTACGCCGGCCTCGGTCGCGACCATTGCGGCGGTCGCCGGGGCGGGGGGCGCGGTTGGTGTCCAGTCCGCGCTGGGTGGGGAGTCGTCTTCGTTGGCGCTGGCGTTGGCGCTGGCAGGTTCGGCGGTCCGGGGCGGCTCTGTGACGGTGGGCGGCGTGGTGTCGCCGGGGATGAC
>DATCYH010000641.1:0-4541 GCA_036570405.1 Nocardioides sp. | reverse complement strand
CGATGTCTCGGTGGGCACCGGACAGAGCTGGCACGAAGCCGCTCACTGAGGGGCGATGCCTGCCAGTGCGTCGGGCTGCGGGACGGGTCGGCGGATGATCACCAGGCTCAGCACGAACAGCACCGCGAGCAGGCCGCCGTCGACGGCCACCACGAGCAGGAGCAGCTCGCCGAGCGTGCTGACGATCGTCATCCCGCCGGCCACGAGTGCGACCAGCGCTGCCCAGACGAGATAGATCGAGCGCTGGCCCTGTCGTGCGAGCACCGAGTAGACGAGCAGCTGGAGCATCGACAGCGCGGTGCCCAGGATCGCGAAGAGCCAGAGCCGCGACTCGATCTCGGAGTAGTCCTTGCCGCCCACGAAGACCATCGCCACTTCCGAGAGCAGGACCGAGCCGACGACCGCGACCAGGCCGAGCAGCCCGACCAGGGACAGGGACCGGGTCAGCGCCCGGCGTCGCTCGCCGGCCGAGGCCATCGCCGGGAAGGCCAGCACCACGATGAACTGGGGGAGGAAGAGCACCGCCTTGGTGAGGATCAGGCCGCCGGCATAGAGGCCGGCGTCGTGCTCGTCGAGGACGTTGCGAGCCACGATCACATCAGCGTTGGAGAGCGCGAAGAAGGCGAGCAGCGCCTGGGAGTTCAGGACCGTCTCGCGAATCATCGGCCGGATCGAGTGCCGATCGCTGTGCTCACCCGGGGTACGTGCGTGGCGCAGGGCGAGCCACCCGACGACGACCGGCACGAACTGGCCGATCACGACGGCGATCATCGCGTTGAGCTCGGTCGGCTGCCAGGCGAGGAGCGCCACACCGATGACCAGGCGCGGCACTCCGTTGGCGATGTAGACCAGCGACAGCGTGAGCCAACGGCGCTCACCCTGGAGTACGCCGATCTGCCCGCCCATGACTGTCATCGGCACGGCAGCCACGGCGATCAGTGCGGCGACGAGGAGGTTGTCCAGACGCAGCACGTGGTTGATCACCGGAGCGAGGACCAGGAGGAGCACGCCGACGACGAGGGCGGCGCGATGGGTCACCCTCATCGTGGTGTCCTCGATCTGGCCGACGTGCCCGGGATCGGCCGAGATCCGGCGCGCGGCGGTTGCCTGCAGGCCCAGCTGGAGAACGCTGATCACCAGCAGGGTGGCCATCAGGCTGGCCAGGGCGCCGTAGGGCTGGGGGCCGAGCAAGCGTGCTGCCAGCATCGTGAAGCCATAGGTTCCGACGTTCATGATGCCCATGGCGACTGCTATCGATCCGCCACCGAGCAGCCATTTCGGGAGTCGGCTGGGCTTCGTCGTCACCACTCGACGGAGTCTGTCACACGGGGCGAAGCAGGTCGGTCGTGGATCGCCTATGTTTGCCGGGTGCCGATGACCGACTCCACCAAGATGCGCGTGGACCGGGCGTTGCCGTGGATCTGGGCACTGGTCCTCGGGTCGCTGCTTCTCGGGCCGGCGCTCGGCCGCGGCTACGTCCTCAGCTATGACATGGTCTGGGTGCCGGACCTCGCACTGCGCACCGACTTCCTCGGAGTCGACAGTGCGCTACCGCGGGCAGTGCCCTCCGATGCGGTCGTCTCGGTCCTGGACGAGCTGGTGCCGGGCATGCTGCTCCAGAAGCTGGTCCTGCTCATGGGCCTGGTGGCTGCCGGCGCGGGTGCCGCGCGACTCGTGGGTGGTGCGATCGGCGTACGGCTCGTGGCCGTGAGCGTGATGGTCTGGAACCCCTTCGTGGTGGAGCGGCTGGTCCTGGGCCACTGGCCGGTGCTGGTCGGTTATGCAGTCCTGCCCTGGCTGGTGATCGCAGCTCGTCGGGCCAGGTCGACTGGCCCGGGGCCTGCCCTGCTGCTCCTGGTCCCGTTGGGTTGCCTCAGCGCGGGGGCCGGGCTGGTGACATCCCTCGTGGTTCTCGTGATCGGCTGGAGCGCTCGCGCCCGCGACAACCTGCTGCTGCTCGCACTGGTGCTTGCTGCGAACGCGCCCTGGCTGGTCTCCGGCCTGATCCACTCGAGCGACGCGACGTCGGACCCGGGGGCCGCTGCACTCTTCGCCCTGCGGGGAGAGGGCCACCTGCCGGCAGTGGTGACTGCGCTGGGACTCGGTGGCGTCTGGAATGCCGAGGTCGTCCCGACCTCCCGGGAAGGTGTCCTCGGGTTGGTGTCGACGCTGGTGCTGGTGGCACTGTGCGCCCTCGGCGCCCGACGCTGGTGGCGTGCCGAGACCTCACGCGACCGCGTGGCCCTGCTGGTGTTGTGGACGATCGGCTGGGGCCTGGCCGTCCTGACCTGGGCAGCGCCCGGGGTCATCGGCTGGTTGGCGGGGCACGTGCCCGGTGGGGGACTTCTGCGCGATGGCTCGCGGTTCCTCGCCCTGTGCGTGCCGTTGCTCGTCATCCTCCTCGCGCACGGGGTGACGTCCCTGGGTGCCCGGATCCGTGACCATGGCGTCCGGACGGTCGCCGTGGTCGGACTGGTGCTGACGCCGATCGCGCTGATGCCGGATGCGGCCTGGGGGGTCTCGGGAAGCCTGCATGCGACTGAATACCCACGCGGCTATGCCGACGCCGCCGCCGCGATCGCCGACGACACACGCGATGGGGACGTCGTGGTCCTGCCGTTCTCGGCCTACCGGGCCCCGTCCTGGAACCAGCGTCACAAGGTCCTCGACCCACTGCCGCGCCACCTGCCCCGCAACTACGTGGTCAACGATCAGCTGCTTGTCGAGGACCGGATGATCGCCGGCGAGGACCCCCGGGTCCCGAAGGTGTTGGACGCACTGGACGAGCCGAGCCCTTCCGCGCGTGCGCGCGCCCTTGCTGCCCTGGGGATCAGATATGTGGTCAGTGACGCGTCCGGACCCGAAGCACCGCCGGAGGTCTCCGGGACGGTGCTGAGCGCGAGTGATCCGGTCACCGTCATCGTGCTCGACGAGGTGGCTGAGCGGGCCACGCCCGGGTCGTGGCCGTGGTGGATGGGCCTGGCCTGGGCCGCGTTCCTGACGCCACTGGCAGCCGGGCTCGTGGGTGCCCTGCGCACTCGTCGTGCACGACACGTGTGACCTGCATCGCGATTCGATGTGTCCGTTGCCAGTCCCACTGCTATCGTTCTCGTCGATAGCCTAGGGAGGGTTACATAATGAACAGCATCATCGGCGGCATCGCCGCTTTGATCGTGGGAGGCGGCCTCGCTTCTGCGACGGTTTTCGGAGTGGTCTCCTCGCAGACCGGCACCAGCGGTGAGTCCCCGGCGAACGTCAACCAGCCGGTGATCCCCTACGGCGCGAACAACTGACGTAGACCTTCGCAACCGCACGAAAAGTCAAGACCCCGACCTGGTCAGCTGACCTCGTCGGGGTCTTGCTTGTCCAGACGCTCGCCGGCCATGGCGCGGGTGAGGACCTGGGCGAACGAACCGTGGGCATGGTCCCAGGTGAAGCGACGGCTCATCTCCAGGGCTCCGTCAGCCAGGCGCTCGAGCTCTGCACGGTCGGTGAGCAGGCGGCGTAGCGCCTCGACGAACTCAGCTTTGTTCTCGACCAACACCCCGGAGACACCGTCCGCGATGGATTCGCGCGTGCCGCCCGCCGAGGAGTAGGCGACGCACGGGGTCCGGTGGTTGCCGGCCTCGCCGATGACCAGGCCCCACCCCTCCTTGAGCGAGGGGAGCGCAAGCACCCAGGAGCTCGCATAGATCTCCTGCTTGCGGGTCTCGCTCACGTGGCCCTCGAAGGTGATCCCACGGACACGGTCGAACTGTGCGGCGTACTCCTGCAGCTCCTCGCTCCACCAGCCGTCTCCGACGATCACCAGGCGCAGTCCGGGCAGCTCGGTGCGTAGGTGCGCCCAGGCGTCGATCGCGTGCTCCACCTGCTTGTGCGGGACCAGCCGGCCGACCGAGCAGATCGTCGGGACAGCAGCGCGTTCCACCGCGACCGGTGGTGGCGGAGTGGTGCCGTTGTGGACGACCGCGATGCGCTCGGCATCCACGCCCAGCTCGATCAGCTCCTCGCGGGTGGCCTGCGAGACGGCGACGTACTGGCAATTGCGATAGACCCTGGGCGCCAGGGTCTTCTCGATCCACCAGCCGACCTTGCCCGCCCGGCCGGGGAAGACCACCGGCCACTGCTCGCGGTGGACGTGATGGACCAGGACGACCACTGTTCGACGGGTGAACAACCGGGTCAGGAACGGAAGCCCGTTCTGTACGTCGACCACAACGTCGACGTGGCCAAAACGACGGGTTGCCAGACCGAGCATGCCGCGCAGGTAGACGCTGAGCTTGGATCCCCGGCGCACATAACGGATGTTGTCGCGCACCTCGTCGGACGGTGCCGCCGGGTGGGCTGCGGTGAAGATCGTCACCTTGGCGCCACGGGCGACGAGGCCTAGGGCGATCTGCTCGAGATAGAGCTCGGCGCCGCCCCCCTCGGGGTTCGTGGTGTCACGCCAACTGAAGAAGACGACATGCTGTCCGTTGAGACGGATCTCGGAAGAGGCCTGCTGCACCGGAGCAACCCTACTGCCCGGTAGGGGATCGGGG
>DATCYH010000640.1:0-3155 GCA_036570405.1 Nocardioides sp. | reverse complement strand
CGCCTCGCCGGCGTTGGCGGAGACCGCATAGAGCCCCACGACCGAGGCCAGCATGATCAGTCCGCCGGCCAGCATGTAGAGCAGGAACTTCACCGCCGCCTTGGCCCGCTGGGCCCGGTCCGCGCCGCCGAAGTGCCCGATCAGGAAGTACGCCGGGATCAGCGTGGCCTCGAAGGCGACATAGAACAGGAATACGTCCTGGGCCATGAAGACCACCAGTGCCATCGCCTGCATGGCCAGCATCCACCCGAAGTAAGAGCCAGCTCGCGAGACCACGGTGCCGTCCGGGCCGATCTCGTCGGCGTCGTACCAGGAGCCGAGGATCACCACGGGGACCAGCAGCGTGGTCAGCAGCACCAGGGTCAGCCCGATGCCGTCGACCCCGAGCGCGTAGTGGGCACCGAAGGCGGAGATCCACTCGTGCGTCTCGGTGAACTGCATGCCGCCGTGGTTGACGAAGCGGAGCGCGACCACGGCGGAGAGCACGAAGGTGATCACCGAGGTGGCGAGGGCGACGTACTTCGGCAGCAGCGAGACGCTCCCACCCACTCCACTGCCGGCGGGCACGAAGCGGGTCGCGACAGCTCCCAGCAACGGGACCAGGACGATCAGGCTCAGCCAGGGGAAGTCGTTCACAGGCCGTTCACCCCCAGCATCACGAGCACCACGAGGGAGGCGCCGACCAGCACCCACAGGGCGTAGGAGCGGACGAAGCCGTTCTGCACCGTCCGGGAGACGCGGGCCAGGCCACCCATGCCGGCGGCCTGTCCCTCGACGGCGCCGTCGATGACGCTGTTGTCGAAGGTGGTCAGACCGGCCACGAGGTGGCGGCCGGGCGTGACGACCAGGGTGTCGTTGATGGTGTCCCCGTAGAGGTCGGCGCGGGCCGCCCTCGTGAAGACGGAGACGTCCGTGGGTGCGACGCGGGGCACCTGAGTCCTTCCGATCGTGAACCAGGCAAGGGCAACACCGGCAGCGACCGTCGCGACCACGATGAGCGTGAGCACGAGGACGGGCACCGGCAGGTCTTCGTGGTGGACCTCGCCGACGACCGGCGAGAGCCAGTCGACGATCCAGTTGTTGATGAGCAGCGCCCCACCGAGCACCGACAACGCGCCGAGCACGATCAGCGGGATCGTCATCACCTTCGGCGACTCGTGCGGGTGTACGCCGTCCTCCCAGCGCCCGTGGCCGTCCGGCTCGGGGGTGAAGAAGGTCAGCAGCATCAGTCGAGTCATGTAGAACGCCGTGACACCCGCACCGACCAGGGCGGCGATGCCGACCACGATGTTCTCGGCGAACGCGGCCTCGATGATCTTGTCCTTCGACCAGAACCCGGCGAAGCCCGGGAAGCCGATGATCGCGAGATAGCCCATCGCGAAGGTCAGGAAGGTCACCGGGAGCGCCTTCCTCAGCGCTCCGTAGTGCCGCATGTTCACGTCGTCGTCCATCGCGTGCATCACCGAGCCGGCACCGAGGAACATGTTGGCCTTGAAGAAGCCGTGGGTGATCAGGTGGAAGATCGCGAACGCATAGCCGGCCGGGCCGAGACCGGCACCGAGCATCATGTAGCCGATCTGGCTCATCGTGGAGCCGGCCAGGACCTTCTTGATGTCGTCCTTGGCGCAACCGATGACCGCACCCCACAGCAGCGTGACCACGGCGACGAGGACCACCGCGGTCTGGGCGGTCGGTGCGAACTCATAGATGAAGTTGGACCGGACCACGAGGTAGACGCCGGCGGTGACCATGGTTGCCGCGTGGATCAGGGCCGAGACCGGGGTCGGGCCCTCCATCGCGTCCAAGAGCCAGGCCTGCAACGGCACCTGGGCGCTCTTGCCGCAGGCTCCGAGCAGGAGCAGCAGGCCGATCGCAGTCATCGTCGTCTCATTGGCTCCCTCGGCGGCGGCACTGACGCCGGCGAACGAGATGGTGCCGAAGGTGACGAAGATGAGCATGATCGCCAGCGACATCCCGATGTCACCGACGCGGTTGATCACGAACGCCTTCTTGGCCGCGGCCGCGGCACTCGGCTTGTGCTGCCAGAAGCCGATCAGCAGGTAGGAGGCCAGGCCGACGCCCTCCCAGCCCAGGAATACGACCAGGTAGTTGCCGGCCAGGACCAGCGTGAGCATGGCCGCGATGAAGAGGTTGAGGTAGCCGAAGAACCGCCGGCGGCGCTCGTCGTGCTCCATGTAGCCGATGGAGTAGATGTGGATCAGCGAGCCGACACCGGTGATCAGCAGCACGAAGAGGATCGAGAGCTGGTCGACGAGGAGGTCCATGCCGACCTCGAAGCCACCGACGTCGATCCAGGTGAACAGGTGGTTGAGCACCTGCCGGTCGTCACCGTCGCGGCCCATCAGGGCGAAGAAGGTGAGCAAGCCGAGCACGAACGAGCCCACTGCAGTGGCCGTGCCGAGCAGGTGGCCCCATGCGTTGGTACGCCGACCTCCCACCAGCAGGATGGCGGCACCGGCCAGGGGCAGCACGATCAGCAGCCAGGACAGGGAGAAGATCCCGTCGGCGGCCACCGGTGAGAGCACCGGCACGTGCGCGTCTGTTGCGAGCCCCGTCAGGAGCGGAGCAATCTGCGTCGTCAAGTCAGTCACCTCAGTACTTCAACAGGCTCGCGTCGTCGACCGAGGCCGATCGCCGGGTCCGGAAGATGGTCATGATGATCGCGAGTCCGACCACGACCTCGGCGGCGGCCACGACCATCACGAAGAAGGCCGCCACCTGCCCGTCGAGGTTGCCGTGCGCCTTGGCGAAGGTGACCAGGGCCAAGTTCGAGGCGTTGAGCATCAGCTCCACGCACATGAAGACCACGATGGCGTTGCGTCGGACCAGCACACCGATGGCGCCGATCGTGAAGAGGATCGCCGAGAGCAGGATCCAGGGTTCGGTCTCCATCAGTCATCCTCCCCCGCGACAGGGCCCTGGGCCGGTGCCTGGCGGCCCGGTTGGGCCGTTCCCGACGTCGGGGTTCCGGGCGGCGGTGGCTGCTCCTCGGTCGAGGCCGCAGCTCCGGGCCTGCCGGACACCTCGGGTGCCCGGGCGACCTCGATGCCGAGCTGGCGCTGGACCTCGTCGATGGCCTTGGCCATCGCGGGCGCGGAGCGCACCGTGCCCCGTGCGGCGAGCACGCGGGAGAT
>DATCYH010000639.1:0-12279 GCA_036570405.1 Nocardioides sp. | reverse complement strand
ACCTTGAGGATGTAGGACTCCTCCCCCGCGACCGACCAGCAGGACTCGATCTCAGCGATCGACGACAACCGCTCCGGGTAGTCGTCGGCCTGGGCCGGGTCGATCGGGGTGATCGACACGAAGGCAGTCAGCGGCAACCCGGTCTGGTCGTGGTCGATGGTCGCGCCGTAACCCTTGATCAGGCCGCGCGACTCGAGCCGCTTCACCCGTTGGTGCACCGCGGACGTGGACAGGCCGGTCGCCTTGCCGAGATCGGTGAAGGACATGCGGCCATCCGTCGCCAGCAGCGTCAGGATCTGTCGATCTGTCTCTTCCACGTCGGCAGCCTAGCGAACCCGGGGCTCCGGACCTGAGAGACTTCATGCGTGAACCAGCGACTGATGCTCCTCGACACCGCGTCTCTCTACTTCCGGGCCTTCTTCGGTGTGCCCGATTCACTGAAGGCGCCGGACGGGACACCGGTCAACGCCGTGCGCGGGTTGATGGACTTCATCTCCCGATTGGTCGAGGAATATCAGCCGACCCACCTGGCCTGCTGCTGGGACAACGACTGGCGACCGCAGTGGCGCGTCGACCTGATCCCGACCTACAAGGCACACCGCGTGGTGGACGAGGTGTCCGGTCCCGCCCCGGACGTCGAGGAGGTCCCCGACCCCCTCCTCGTCCAGATCCCGATCATCATCGACATGCTCGAGGCGTACGGCCTCGCCATCGTTGGCGCCGACGAGATGGAGGCCGACGACGTGATCGGCACGCTTGCCACCGGGGCCGGCATGCCGGTGGATGTGGTGACCGGCGACCGTGACCTGTTCCAGCTCGTCGATGACGGCGCCGAGGTACGCATCCTCTACACCGCTCGCGGCGTGGGGAAGCACGAGCGGGTCGACAACGCCTGGGTCCGCGCGAAGTATGACGTCGATGCGGCGCAATATCCCGACTTCGCCACCCTGCGGGGCGACGCCTCCGACGGGTTGCCGGGAGTGAAGGGCGTGGGCGACAAGACGGCCGCGACACTCCTGAACCGCTTCGGCACGATGGACGGGATCATCGCGGCCGCGAACGATCCCGAGTCGGGCATGGGTCCCGGGCCCCGCGGAAAGATCAAGGCTGCCGCCGACTATCTCGAGGTCGCGCCCACCGTCGTCGCCGTACGCCGTGACCTGACGCTGGGTGATCCTGACCTGACCCTGCCGCGCACCCCTGCCCACCCGAACCGGGTGCTCGAGCTGGACAAGCAGTGGGGTCTCGGCTCCTCTGCGGTCCGGCTGGTGGAAGCGCTCCAGGGCCCGGCCCGGGGATAGTGGCGTCGATCATGTCTCCGCGCGCCCGCCTCGCACTGGCTGCCGACCTGGCCATGGTCGTGATCTTCGCCGCCATCGGGCGGGCCGAGCACGACCGGGGCAACGTCGTTCTCGGTGTGCTGGAGACGGCATGGCCGTTCCTGGTCGGAGTCCTCGTCGGTTGGCTGCTCGTGCGTCTACTGGGTCGACGCGAGGCGCTCGACCTGGGCGCAGGCGTCACTGTCGTGATCAGTGCCGTGGTCGTGGGCATGCTGCTGCGCGTGGTCATCGGCGAGGGCACCGCGCTCTCGTTCATCATCGTGGCGACGCTCGTGCTCGGCGCCCTGCTCTTGGGCTGGCGTGCGATTTCGGCCTGGTTCGCCGCTCGCAGCCGCAACGACGCGGCCTGAATCACTGAGCTGCCCTACTTCCCGGGCAAGTCTGGTGCTTCCCGGGCAAGATCTCGCCCGGGAAGCACCGGAGTCACCCGGTACCCGGTGACTTTGACCTCGGGTACCCGGTTTCGCGGTGACTTCGACCTACTCCTTGGCGAGCGACGAGTACGACACCACGCCACGCCGAAGCCTGTCGGCAGCCTCGAGCGCGACTCCGCGCAGAGGGGTGCCAGCGGCTGCGTGGCTGACCTGGATGGCGAGGTCGAGCAACTGCTTCATCACCCGGACGAAGTCACCGGCCGCGAGGTCGATCTGGCCGATCACCTCGTCGAGGTCGTCACCCTCTGCCCAGCGATAGGCGGCCCAGGCGAACCCGAGGTCGGGCTCGCGCAGGAAGTCGAGACGGTGGCTGCGTTCGAGCTCGTCCAAGTCGCTCCAGAGGTGGACCAGGTCCCGCAGCGAGTCGCGGATCCGGCCCCCCGGCATCTTGGGTGAGCGCGCATCATCGGGGCGGCGCGCCTCGAAGACGAGCGCCGAGAGCACCGAAGCCAGCTCGGACGGATCCAGCTCGTTCCACAGGCCCGTGCGGATCGCCTCGGCAGCCACCAGGTCCATGTCGGAATAGATCCTGCGCAGGTGGACGCCGCGCTCGGTGACCTGGTCGTCCTGGATGTACTCCATCGCGGTCAGCACGTCGCAGACCTTGTCGAACTGTCGCGCGATCGTATTGGTGCGCGACTCGACCCTGCGCTTGAGGGTGTTCGCCTCCTGCTGCAGCTTGAACCACCGCTCGCCCCAGCGGGCGTGGTCCTCGCGATCGGGACAGTCGTGGCAGGGGTGGGCACGCATCCGGTCGCGCAACTCGGCGACCTCGGCCTCGACCCCCGACAGGGCTGTGGCGTCATTGCGGCCCGAGCGCGACGAGCGCCCCGGCGGCGGGGCCTCGAAGCCGTGGGTCTTGTTGCGCAGGGTGGAGGTCAGGTCGCGGCGCATCTGCGGGTTGCGCCCGTTGAAGTTCCTCGGGACCTTGATCTGGTCAACCGCCGCGACCGGGGTGGCGAAGTCGATCAGCGCCAGGCGTCGCGCCTGGCCACCGGCGGTCACCACCTGGGGGCGGGGCTCGTCGTGCGACAGGCCGGGGTCGACGACCACGGCATAGCCGGCAAACTTCCCGTTCGGGACGAGGATGACGTCGCCGGGCTTGAGCCGCGCCAGCGAACTGATCACGTCGTCGCGCAGGTCGCGGCGACGGGCCTTGGCAGCACCCTTCTCCACATCGGAGAGCTTGCGACGCAGCGCGGCGTACTCCATGAAGTCGCCACGCTCGCACTGTGCCGCCTCGGCATAGCCGTCCAGGGCGTCCTGGCTCTTGCGCAGCTTCCGGGCCAGGCCGACCACGGCCTTGTCTGCCTGGAACTGCGCGAACGAGGACTCCAGCAGCTGCCGCGAGCGCTCGCGCCCGAACTGGTGGACCAGGTTGACGGCCATGTTGTAGGACGGCCGGAAGGACGAGCGCAACGGATAGGTCCGCGTGGACGCCAGGCCCGCGACCTCCTTGGGGTTCATCCCCTGTTGCCACAGCACGACACCGTGGCCCTCGACGTCGAGTCCTCGGCGCCCGGCACGTCCAGTGAGCTGGGTGTACTCCCCCGGCGTCAGGTCGACGTGCGCTTCACCGTTCCACTTCGACAGCTTCTCGAGTACGACGGTCCGTGCGGGCATGTTGATCCCCAGGGCCAGGGTCTCGGTCGCGAACACCACCCGGCACAGGCCCCGCAGGTAGAGCTGCTCGACGATCTGCTTGAAACGCGGCAGCATCCCGGCGTGGTGGGCGGCCACACCACGGGTCAGTCCGTCCAGGAACGCGTGATAGCCGAGCACCTCGAGGTCGTCGGCCGGCAGGTCACGGCACTCCCGCTCGACGAACTCGAAGACCTCGTCGCGCTCCTCGGCGGTGGTGAGCCTCAGGTTCGCGTCGAGGCACTGCTGGACCGCGGCGTCACAACCGACCCGACTGAAGATGAACACGATCGCCGGCAGCAGGCCCTCGGCGTCCAGGCGACTGACCACGTCGAAGCGGGTCGGCTGGTAGAGCCGCCGGCCCTGGGGCTTGGAGCCGCGTCCGCGGTTGCCCTTCTTGTCGCGCCGGTCCTTGAACCGGTTGGAGGCCCAGTCGTCACGTGCCACCCGGAGCAGGTGCGGGTTGACCTTCGCGCCCTCCTGGGCGAACCCGGCCTGGGCAAGCTCCTCCTCGTCGGCGAAGAGGTCGTGCAGCTGCTTGCCGACCATCACGTGCTGGAACAGCGGGACCGGACGCTTCTCCTCGACGATCGTGGTGACCTCACCCCGGACAGTGGCCAGCCACTCACCGAATTCCTCGGCGTTGGACACGGTGGCACTGAGCGAGATCACCGCCACGCTCTCCGGGAGATGGATGATCACCTCTTCCCAGACCGCACCGCGGTTGCGGTCGGCCAGGTAGTGCACCTCGTCCATCACCACGAACCCGAGCCCGACCAAGGTGCGCGAGCCTGCATAGAGCATGTTGCGCAGCACCTCGGTGGTCATCACGACCACCGGCGCCTCGCCGTTGATGGTGTTGTCACCGGTCAGCAGGCCGACCTGGTCGGCGCCGTAGCGGCTGACCAGATCGGCATACTTCTGGTTGCTCAGCGCCTTGATCGGAGTGGTGTAGAAGCACTTGCGGCCCGTGGTGACGGCAAGGTGCACCGCGAACTCACCCACCACGGTCTTCCCCGACCCGGTGGGCGCAGCAACGAGGACGCCCTTGCCGTCCTCGACCTCACGGCAGGCCTCGAGCTGGAAGTCGTCGAGCGGGAAGGCGTAGAGGTCGACGAACTCGGCCAGGAGGGGGTGCTTGCGGTTGCGCTTGAAGGCGGCGTAGTTCTCCGCGTGGCTGCCGTTCGTCTCCTGCTCGCTGGTCATGCGATCACCGTAAGCGCCGCGGGTGCCGACTCGATGCTCAGGGGCAGCGCGCCGAACCGCTCGCCATCTGCGTAGGCCACGATTCCCGCTGCGGCGACCGTCACCCGACGGACGCGGTGATGCTCATAGCGGGGATGCGCTGAGATCGTGCCGTTGAAGAGCCGCGGATAGCTCCGAACGAGGTCGGGCTTGCTCATCGGACCGATCACCACCACGTCCAGCAGTCCGTCGTCGAGCAGCGCCCCCTCGGTGATCCGCAGACCCCCGCCGAAGGACGGGCCGTTACCGACCGCGACCAGCATCGCGGTCAGTGACTTGGTGACCCCGTCCAGCTCGAGGGTGTAGCGCAGCGGTTGGAACGTGCGCAGCTCGGCGAGCGTGGCGATGTTGTAGCGCATCTGTCCACGCGGCCAGGTCATCTCGTTGGCGCGCTCGTTCACGATGGCATCGAAGCCGGCTGCCAGCACCGTGGTGAAGAAGCGGTCTCCCGACCTGGCCAGGTCGATGGTGCGGGTGCGCGAGGCGATCACCCGATCAGCGGCGGCAACCGGGTCGCGCCGGGGCAGGTCCAGATAGCGAGCCACGTCGTTGCCGGTGCCGGCCGGGATGATGCCGAGTCGGACATCTGTTCCGGCGACAGCCTGGACGGCCAGGTGCACCAAGCCGTCACCACCGCAGGCCACGAGCGTCGCGACCCCCTCAGCGACAGCGTTGCGGGCCTGGCGCGTGGCATCGGCTGCGTCGCGTCCCACAACGACGTGTACGTCGTAGCCGGCGTCGGCGAACCTCTTCAGCGCAGCATCGGCGTGCCGTGCGCCCTTCCCCTTGCCAGCAGTGGGATTGACCAGCATCGCGATCTGGTTCGAGGGACCGGACGCGCTGGGAGTGGGCACAGATCCGAGCCTAGTGGGCCAGAGCGGTCACAGCGGTGACAATTCGTCATCGGCGACGCCGGCGGTCGGATCCGCCTTCCTTCGACGTCGATCGAGCAGGCGACAGATGACCTCGGAGATGGCGAACAGGACCACCATCGGGACCGCCAGGAAGAGCATCGAGAAGGGGTCGGTCGACGGAGTCGCGATGGCGGCGAAGAGGAAGGTGCCGATCACCACCCAGGGGCGGTGGTCACCGATCGCCTTGCCGGTGAGCACTCCGGCCAAGTTGAGCAGCACCACGAAGACCGGGATCTCGAAGGCGATGCCGAAGACCAGCAGGGTGCGGGTCAGGAAGGTGAGGTAGTCACCGAACTCGATCAGGTTGGTCAAGTTGCCCGGAGTGAACGAGATCAGGATCTCGAGTCCCTTGGGCAGGGTCAGATAACCGATCCAGGCCCCGAGCAGGAACAGCGGTCCGGCGATCGCGCCGAACACCCGGGACCACTTGCGCTCGTGGGAGTGCAATCCGGGGAGGATGAAGGCCCAGATCTGATAGAGCCAGTAGGGACTGGTGACCACGACGGCTGCCAGCCCGCACAGTTTGAGGTGCAACATCAGTGGCCCACCGGCGCCCTGGACGGTCGCCTGCGAGGAGACGTCGTCCGGGAGGGCCTTCTGGGCGTCGAGGTAGGGACCCTCGATGAGGGTGAAGATCTCGTCGAAGTAGAACAGGGCGACCGTCAGCGCTATCAGCAGCATCACGGTGACCTTGAGGATGCGGGCACGCAGCTCGCGCAGGTGGTCGGAGATCGCCATCCGACCGTCGGAGCCGATGCCGTGCTTGGGCTTTCCGGAGAAGAGCGCGGCAACACCTGAGATGGACACTGTTGTCGTCGGCCCGGAGAGGCTCAGTTGGCCGAGTCGCGACGCTGTTCGGCGTCGAGGACGTCCTTCTGGGGAGTGTCAGCCTGGTTCAGCTCGCCGACGGGACGCGCGGGCTTGTCCTCGTCCTCGTCGTCATCGATCAGGCCCTTGGTCTCCGCCTTGAAGATGCGCAGCGCACGGCCGCTGCCACGTGCCAACTCGGGGAGCTTCTTGGCCCCGAAGAGCAGCACGATGATCAGCAGGATCAGCACGATCTCCCAAGGACCGGGAGCGGCGATGAGCGGTTGGATCATGGTGTCCCCACCTTGATTGACGTCGACACGATCCATCCTACGCGCTCGACCCTGTGTAGAGGCTGAGAGTCTCCCCCGCAGCCTGTGCGAAGGTGTCCGCATCGGCTTGGGGACCGAGGATCCGGGCGTGCGGGGCCAGCCTGAGCACCAGCCGCAGCAGCCAGCGTGGGTCAGCCGAGCGGAGATCGACCTCGAGGCCGCCGTCGGGCAGCTCCCGACTGGCCTCGATCGGGTAGTACTCCGCGACCCAGCGAGCCTGCGGGTCGAGTCGCAGGGTGATCAACGGGGACTGCGGCGAGGGCCGGAACAGCTCGTCGGGCAGGTCGTCGGCCTCGAGCTCGGGATGTTCCTCCACGGGCGAGTCCAAGGTCTCGGCAGCCACGACGCGGTCGAGTCGGAACAGCCGCTGACTGTTCGCCTGGTGGCACCACGCTCGCAGATAGGCCATCCCCTGCCGGTCCACGATCGCGACCGGGTCGACGACACGTTCGGTGTTCTCGTCCCGGGCCGGCACGTGATAGCCCAGACGCACCTGCTTGCCTGCTGACATCGCCTTGTCCAGCTGGTGGCGCAGGGCCGCGGACTCGCGCTGCGCGACCGGGACGTGTACGTCGACCGCCGGGGTGGCCTGCCCGTCCTCGGCCACTGCCTCGATCTTCGCCAGGGCGCGGTCCAAGCTCTGGGTGGTCTCCTCGTCTGCGACTTCACGCAGGGTGCGCAGGGCCACGGTGATCGCCGAGGCTTCCGCGGTCGAGAGACGCAGCGGCGCGGAGAAGTAGTCGGCGTTGTGGATGTGGATCATGCTCTCGCCGTCGAGTGCGTCCAGATCGACCTCGATCAGGTCGCCCGGCATCCAGCCCGGCCAGCCACAATAGATCAGCACCCGCAGGTCCTTGACCAACTGCTCCGGGTCGACCCCGAGCCGATTCGCGGCGTCGGCGACGTTCATCGAGCCTTCACGCTGGATCAGCGGGACCAACGCCAGCAGTCGGCCGACCTGCTCCTTGGCTCCGACACTCATGCCGCACCGTCCTTGGTGTTCGCGATCGCCTCACGCAGCCGGCTGATGGCCAACTCGCGAGCACTCGGAGGCGATTCGACCACGGCGTTCGCACCATGTTGCAGGACCTCGTCGACGAGCGCCCACGCGGTCGGGAACGTCACCGTGATCCGATCCCACTCCGTGCGCCGGTCCGGCCCCGGGACCCCGGTCTCGGTCGCGGTGGCCGATCGACGCAGGGCCAGGGCAGTCCCACTGCGGACCAGGACGGTGCCGGTCTCGGTGGCCTGCGGCGGGGTCAGTGAGCGGGTGAGGGCACGCAGATCGGTCCCGGGTGGAACCTCGAAGGCCTCTCCCTTGCCGACCCTGCGTACGGTTCCGTGCACCCGCGAGAGCCGGAACAGCCGCGGCTCGTCCTTGTCCATGTCCCGACCCACGACATACCAACGGCCCGACGACGAGACCACTCCCCAGGGCTCGAGGTTGCGCGTGGTCGGCTGACTCGCTCCGGCCCTGCGGTAGTCGAAGCGGAGCCGGACGCGGTCCAGCGAACCCTTCCAGAACACGTCGAAGTGCGGATCCGAGACCGCGACGCCCGGAGCTGCCAGGTCGAGTCGGCTGCGGTCGATCTCGGCACCACCCGCGCTGAGTTTGGCCAGGGCGTCGCTGGTGGCCGCAGCGAGACCGGCGTGCTGCCAGACCCTGGTGGCCAAACCGACCACCGCTGCTTCGTCCGCGGTCAGGTTGATGCCGGGCAGCGCGAACTCGTCGGGGCGAATCCGATAGCCGGTCTCGTCGCCGAAGAACCTGTCGATGGCGGCGATCTCCAGTGGTACGCCGATCGCCCGCAGCTCGTCCTTGTCGCGCTCGAACATCCGGTCGAACGCCTCGTCGGAAGCGTCCTGGTAGTCCGGGATCGTGGCCCGGATCTTCTGCTTGGTGACCGGGTTGCGCTGCACGAGCAGGAGGATCAGCAGGTTGAGCAGACGCTCACTTTTTGTCACCTTGCGCCTCCTTGGCCGACGCGGGTTCGTCCGCTCCGAGCACATCGACGACGAAGACGATGGTGTCGGTGCCCTTGATGCCGGCGTCCTTGTTGCCCTTGCTGCCATAACCCTGCCCGGGAGGCAGGATCAGCATGACTCGGCTGCCGACCTTGACCCCGGGGAGCAGCTTCGAGAAGCCGGAGACATAGGTGCTGATCGGGGCCGGCTTCAGCTCGCCGGTGAAGTTCTCGTCGAACGGCTTCTTACCACCCCAGACCTGGCCCAGGTAGCGCATCACCAGAGTGGAGTTCTTGGTCAGGGCCGGCCCGTCGCCCTCGGTGAGGGTGACCAATTCGGCCTTGGCGGGACCCTTGGCCGGCAGGCCAGTGAAGTCCAGGGATGAGGGGAGGTCGTCCTTGGCGACGATCTTGGGGGTGCCGGCCTTCGCGTCCCCGGGGGTTCCGGTGATCTCCTTCAGCACGCGGGACGTGACGTCCGCGACCAGGACCAGGGGGTCACCGGGGCTGATGAAGAGGTCGGGCTGGCCGTAGTCGCCGAAGATGTCGCGGGCGGTCGCCTCGAGGACGATGCGGGAGCCGACCTTCTTCCCGACCAGGGCCTTGCTCAGGCCGGGGAGAGACTCGGTCGAGAGCTCCAGGAACTCCCTGTTTCCGGTCTCCCACGTGCTGAGCGCGGTCTTGCCGTCATAGGCGTTGTGGACGAATAGGTTCGCGAACAGCCCGTCGCCCATGGCCAGCGCTTCTCCGTCGCCCTGGGTGACGACCTCGGCCTCGACCTCCGGACGGACCAGATCTCCCTCGGTCTTGACCTTCGGCTCGGTCCCGAACGCTCCCGAGACCGTGGCCTCGCCGGCACGCTCGGCTGAGTCGTCGTCATCGCCGCCACAGGCGGTCAGTCCGACAAGGAGCAGGCAGAGGCTGCCGAGAAGCACAACGAGGCGTCGCAAGTGAGTCACCTTTGGATTCGAGGGACGAGCGGGCACAGCCTAGACGACCAGCCCACGAGTCCGCGGCTCACATGCCGTCGATCAACCGCTGCACCCGGTCGTCGACCGAACGGAACGGGTCCTTGCACAACACGGTCCGCTGCGCCTGGTCGTTGAGCTTGAGGTGCACCCAGTCCACGGTGAAGTCGCGGCGTCGTTCCTGAGCCTTCTTGATGAAGTCACCGCGCAGTCGCGCTCGGGTGTGCTGCGGGGGGACAGACTTCGCCCGGAAGACCTCCAGGTCTTCGGTCAGCCGGTTGACGGCGCCGCGGTTCTGGAGCAGGTAGAACAGTCCGCGGTCGCGCCGGATGTCGTGATAGGCGAGGTCGAGCTGAGCGATGCGTGCGTGACCCATCGACAGGTCGTGCTTGGCTCGGTAGCGCTCGAGCAGCTTCAGCTTGATCACCCAGTCGATCTCCCGATCAACCAGGTCCAGGTCCCCCGACTCGATGGCCTTGAGCCCGCGCTCCCACAGGTCGAGGGCCGCGTGGATGACCGGCGTGCCCAGCTCACGACGGTCCACGAAGTCGCGGGCGCGGGAGAAGTACTCCATCTGGATCTCCAGTGCGCTGGCCTCACGACCGTTGGCCAGCCGGACCTTCGTACGGCCGGTGATGTCGTGGGAGATCTCGCGAATCGCCCGGATCGGGTTCTCGAGGGTGAGGTCCCGCATCACCACGCCCTCCTCGATCATCCGGAGCACGAGGTCGCAGCTGGCCACCTTGAGCATCGTGGTGGTCTCGCTCATGTTCGAATCACCGACGATGACGTGCAGGCGGCGATATTTCTCGGCATCCGCGTGCGGCTCGTCGCGGGTGTTGATGATCGGGCGGCTCCGGGTGGTGGCGCTGGAGACGCCCTCCCAGATGTGCTCGGCCCGCTGGGAGACGGAGTACGACGCACCGCGAGGTGTCTGGATGATCTTCCCGGCGCCCACCACGATCTGCCGAGTCACCAGGAACGGGATCAGGATGTCGGCCAGTCGGCTGAACTCACCTGCGCGGCCGACCAGGTAGTTCTCGTGGCAGCCGTAGGAGTTGCCTGCCGAGTCGGTGTTGTTCTTGAACAGGTAGATGTCCCCGGAGATGCCCTCGTCATGGAGCCGGGACTCGGCGTCGACGAGAAGCCCCTCCAGGATCCGCTCCCCCGCCTTGTCGTGTGTGACGAGCTCGTGGATGTCATCGCACTCGGGGGTGGCATATTCCGGGTGCGAGCCGACGTCGAGGTAGAGCCGGGCGCCGTTGCGCAGGAAGACGTTGCTGCTCCGCCCCCACGAGACGACCTTGCGGAACAGATAGCGGGCAACCTCATCGGGGCTCAGCCTGCGTTGCCCCTTGAACGTGCACGTGACGCCGTACTCGTTCTCGATTCCGAAGATCCGACGGTCCATGCACCAACACTAGTCACACCCAGGTGATCGCAGTGGGACGTTGAGCACCTGTTGTGACGAGGCGGTCCACTCAGGGCGCGATCGGGGGCTCGCCGTCGGGCTTCGCCGGCGGCGTCGGCGGTGACGGCGGCTGCTCCACGGGAGTGGCCTGCCCGGTCGTCGACTCCCCGGTGACGGGATCCTCCAGCGGTGGTGTGCCGCCAATGATCGTGTCGGTCGGGTCCCGCGGGTCGTCGCTCGCACCGGGAACCGTCGGCGCAGCGCGCGCAGTGGAGTCGTCGTCCGCCGGCTCCGAAGGCGTCTCCGGTCCGCGGTCGCCGAGCAGGTCCAGCAGTGCCTGGCCCCGGATCCGGCGGAACTTGCGTGGCTGCACGCGGGTGCGGTCCAGGACTGCGACCTCGAGGTCCTCGGCCGGGATCACCCGGTCCCCGGACTCCGAGTGGCCCAGGGCGGAGACGGCCAGGGCGATTGCGTCGGCCAGGCTCGCGCCCTCGACGTAGTGGTCCTTGAGATGGGCCGCCACGACGTCCGCGGCGCCGCCCATCACGGCGTACCGGTGCTCGTCTGCAACCTGGCCGTCGTAGGTGAGGCGATAGATCTGGTCGTCCTCTGCCCGGTCCCCGATCTCGGCGACGAAGAGCTCGACCTCGTAGGGCTTCTCCCCACCGCTGGAGAAGATGGTGCCCAACGTCTGGGCATAGGCGTTGGCCAGTCCGCGCCCGGTGACGTCACGACGGTCATAGGCATAACCACGCATGTCGGCCAGGCGGACGCCGGCGATCCGGAGATTCTCGAACTCGTTGTAGCGACCGACCGCGGCGAAGGCGATCCGGTCATAGATCTCGGAGACCTTGTGCAGCGCCTGGGAGGGGTTCTCCGAGACGAACAGGACGCCGTCGGCGAACTGCACGGTGACCACCGAGCGGCCGCGGGCGATGCCCTTGCGGGCGAAGTCCGCGCGGTCCTTCATCAGCTGCTCGGGCGAGACGTAGTAGGGCATGCTCATCGGGTTGTCCTCGTCTCAGATCAGGGGCGCGGCAGGGCCGTCAGGACGCTGGTGGCGGGCAGCGATCACCCGGTCGGCGATCGCGGCGACCTCGTCGTCGGGCATCCGGCGACCGCCCTCGGCGGTCATCACCTGGACGACCGGGAAGATCCGGCGGGTCACGTCCGGCCCGCCGGTGGCGGAGTCGTCGTCAGCGGCGTCGTACAGCGCCTCCACG
>DATCYH010000638.1:0-8652 GCA_036570405.1 Nocardioides sp. | reverse complement strand
ATCCCGCCGTTGAAGAGCACCAGGATCAGGAACATGCCGCCCGCGTGACTGAGCGGAGTGCAGATGAGATGCCGCGGGGCCTCGGGCCACTCCCACCCGGTCATCATCATCTGCAGCATGGCGCTGCCGGTGCGGTTCGTGTGGACAACACCCTTGGGGCGGCCGGTCGTGCCTCCGGTGTAGCCGATGAAGTTGACGTCATCGGGGTCCAGGTCCGGCGTCACCAGTGGCTGGGCTCCCTGTCGCTGCGCCAGTGCGGACACGTCGACCCCCACATCGGAGGGGCCGAGCGCGATGATGCGGTCGAGGGTGGGGACCAGGTCGTGCAGCTCGGCCGCGCGCGGCCCGAAGGACTCGGGGCCGAAGATGAGGGTGTCGATGCCGGCGTCGACCAGGGCGTAGGCATGGTCCTGCGCTGACCCCAAGGGGTGCAGGTTCGTGGAGACGCAGCCGACCAGCAGCTGGGCGCCGGTCGCATAGAGCACCTCGACCCGGTTGTTCACCAGCATGGCGACGCGACTCGAGGAGTCGATGCCGAGCTCACGGAACGCCTGCTCGTACTGGCTGATCACCGCGGCCACCTGACTCGCGCTCAACACCTCACCCGCGATCTCGAGGGCGGGGCCGTCGCCACCCTGTCGCAGTGCCCGCACCAGCAGGTCGGAACGGAGCTGCGGGCGGTGCAGACGATCGGTGACATGGCTCAAGGCCAGGGTCATCGCAGCCCGCCTTCCTTGAGCTGCTTGCGCAACGCGAACTTCTGGACCTTGCCCGAGGGTGTGTGGGGCAGCTCGTCGACGACGAACAGCGACTCCGGGGTCTTCTGGCGGGCGACACCGGCGGCCCTGAAGTGCTCGATGACGTCCGGCAGGCTCAGCCCGGCTCCTGGTTCCAGACGGACGAAGGCGGCGACGGTCTCGCCGTACTTCTCGTCGGGACGGGCGACGACGGCGGTCTCTGCGACGGCCGGGTGCCGCATGAGCAGGTCCTCGACCTCCTTGGAGGCGATGTTCTCGCCACCTCGGATGATGATGTCCTTGAGTCGATCCGTGATCGTCAGATAGCCCGCCTCGTCGGCGCGGGCGATGTCGCCGGTGCGGTACCAGCCCCCGGGAAGGAACGCACCGAGGTCGAGACTCGGGTCGTGGTAGCCGACGAACATGTCCGGGCCGCGGGTGACCAGCTCGCCGTCGACACCGAGAGCCACGTCCTCTCCCAGCTCGTCCACGATGCGGAACTCGTTGCCGGCCCAGGGGCGTCCATCCGTGCGCGAGCGGTGGTGGACGGAGTCGGTCGCGTCGCAGGCCGTGACCGTCGGGTGCTCGGTGCTTCCGTAGCAGCGAGCCAGGACCATGCCCTGTCCGCCTGCTCGCTCGACCAGGCTCGGCGGAACGCTGGCGGCACCGACGATGCCATATCGCATGGACGAGATGTCGGTGCCTGCCTCGGCCGCCTTCTCGAGGATCAGTGAGTAGTGCAGGGGTGTGCCGCTGGTGCTGGCGCAGTGGTAGCGCTCGATCAGCTCGACCGCCCTGGCGGGATCCCAGCGATCCATCAGCACGGCAGTGAGACCCTTCACTGATGGAGCGCAGACGCTGATGGTGCCGGCGACGTGTCCGGCCGGGAAGATCACCAGAGCGGAGTCGCGGCCCGGCTCGAGTCCGTCGAAGGCGACGTTTCCACGGAACTCGGTGAGGAAACTGTTGTGGGTGTGCTGGACGCCCTTCGGTGAGCTGGTCGTGCCGGAGGTGTAGATCAGGCAGCAGACGTCGTCTGCGTGCACCCCCGGGTCCGCGTAGGTCCGGTCGCTGCCACTGGCGAGCAGCTCCTTCCACGAGATGCCGCCGGGCGGGGTCTCGTCGCTGACGTAGACCACGTGCTCGAGGGCCGTCAGCGGCTCGAGGCTGGCGACACGATCGACGAAGTCGATGTTGCGCCACCGGTCGGGGACCACGAGCACCTTGGCGCCGGACTCCCGCAGGATGAAGGACATCTCGGACGGTCCGTAGATGTGCGTGATCGGGACGACGACCGCACCGGCGAGCCAGGCGCCGTAGTAGGAGATGACGAGCTCGGCCCGATTCGGAACCTGGACGGCGACCACGTCGCCCGGGCGCACGCCCAGGGCCTGCAGGCCCAGGCAGGCACGGAGCGCTTCGTCGGCGACAGCGGCCAGGGACATGGGACGCTCGTCATGGTCCCCGGCAAAGATGTAGGACGCGTTCGGTTGCGTGGTTACGGCGTCGAGGAACTGCTGGCCCAGGGTCTGGGACCCGTAGAACCCTTCGGCATACCAGCGGTCGCGCAATTCTCGTCGGTCGGCGACGATGCGTTCCGGGGTGAGTGTCATGGACTTCTCCTCTGTCTCGGGCGGTGCCCGGTCAAGGTCAGTGGAACGTGCGGCCGCCGTCGACGGCCAGGGTGGCGCCTGTGATGAAGGAGGCCGCGTCGCTGGCCAGGAAGGCGATTGCAGAGGCGATCTCCGAGGGGGCGGCAGCGCGTTGGAGCGCATAGCGGCGTACGGCGTCGGGTATCTTGCCGCCGTCGTCCTGCAGGAGGTGTGTGGTCATCGGGGTGTCGGTCAACCCCGGCGCGACCGCGTTCACCCTGATGGTGGGGGCGAGCTCGGCGGCCAGGGCACGAGTGAGGGCAATCAGGCCACCCTTCGAGGCGGCGTACGCGCTGGCTCCGGGGGCGTCGGGAAGCAGGCCCATGCCCGAGGCGACGTTGACCACAGATGACCCTGACGACTGACGGAGCCAGGGAAGGGCGGCCCGGCAGAGAGCATAGGGGGCGGTGAGATTGACGTCCAGGGCGAGGTGCCAGGTCTCGGGATCGAGCTCGGCCAGTGGGGCGTGAGTGATGACTCCGGCGCAGTTGACCACGGTGTCCAGGCCGTCCAGGGCTCGACCGGCGGCGGCGACCAGGCTGTCGATCGCCGCGAGGTCGCGCAGGTCGGCGACGGCTGCGATCGTCGAGGTCTGTTCGGCCACGGTCTCGAGCGCGTCCCGTGCGACATCGGTGACGACCACTCGTGCACCTGCGGCGACGAAGTGCTGCACCACTGCCCGTCCGATGCCCGAGGCCGCTCCGGTGACGAGTGCTCGCCGCCCGGTGAGGTCGTCGCTCACGAGCCGACGCCCTCCGGCAGGAACGGCACCGAGTCGAGCAGGGTGCGGGTGTAGTCCTGCTGGGGCGAGTCGAACAGGGTCTCGGTGTCAGCGGACTCGACCACAGCGCCGTTGCGCATCACCACCACGCGATCCGCGAAGCTCTCGACCAGCGCGAGGTCGTGGGTCACGAAGAGATAGCCGATTCCCCGCTCGGTCTGCAGGTCGTCCAGGAGGTTGATCACCTGGGCGCGGATGGAGACGTCAAGAGCCGACACCGGCTCGTCACAGACGATGACCTTCGGGTCGGTGGTCAGGGCGCGAGCGATCGCCGCCCGCTGGAGCTGGCCACCGGAGAGCTGGGCGGGGTAGCGCTGGAAGAGGTGTGGACCGATCCCGACCCTCTCCAGCAGGTCACCCGCCTTGCGGCGCCGTTCCGCGCGGTCGCCGAGGCCATGGACCAGGAGTGGCTCGGCGACGGACTCGATGATCGTGACGCGCGGGTCCAGTGACGAGTGCGGGTCCTGGAAGATCATCTGGGCGTCCTGGCGGAAGCGGCGCAGGTCCCGGGCGCCCAGGGCCAGGACGTCGGTTCCGTCGAAGGTCACCGTGCCGGCGTCGGGCTGGAGCAGGCGCAGGGCGAGACGGCCGGTCGTGGACTTCCCCGCTCCGGACTCACCCACCAGCGCGACGGTCTCCCCCGAGTCCACGTCGAAGCTCACGTCGTCCACGGCCTTGTGCCGCTGCTTGCGACCACGGAAGCCGACACGGGTGACGAACGTCTTGTCCAGGTTTCGGACCTCTAGGAGTGCCACGGTGCCCAATCCTCCAACTAAGGGGTGCAATCAGTTAACCAAACTACTTGATATATCTCACTTCCTGCAATAGCGTTCGGCCGGAACGAGACGGCGGTCTGTCAGAGCGCTGTGTGAACAGGCCCGAGAGACAAGGTGCTGGCCCATGAGGACCACCGGGATTTTCAAGACTGCTGTGGCGGCAACCGCCCTGGCCTGCACGCTCGCCGCGTGTGGAGGGACGACCGAATCCGGGGGTGATGGGACCGGAGCCGTCAATCCGAACGGTGAGTTCGTGATCGCCAGCATCACCGTGCCGAGCGGATTCGACCCGCACAAGGAGCTGCACGGCGGCGAACGCCCGTTCTGGTTCCTCGTCTTCGACCGTCTCACCCAGATGAACACGCAGGGTGAGATCGAGCCGATGCTTGCCACCGAGTGGACGGTTGCCGAGGACGGCAAGGAGGTCACCTTCACGCTCCGTGACGACGTGACCTTCAATGACGGCTCCGCCTTCGACGCCGAGACCGTCAAGGCCAACTTCGAACGAGCCAAGAGCATTGAGGGCTCCATGGTGCTGCCCGCACTCGAGACGGTCGACTCCGTGGAGGTGGTCAGCCCGACTGAGGTCAAGTTCGTCCTGAACACCTCGAACCCCGAGCTCCCGGCGATTCTCGCGGGCCCGGCGGGCGCGATGATCAGCCCGGACGCGGTCAAGAACAAGACGGACCTCAGCCTGGACCCGGGGACTGCCGGGTCGGGCCCCTACAAGGTCGCCAAGTTCACGCCGAGCGAAGGCGTGGTCTTCAGCCAGGCCGACGACGAGAACTGGGACGAGGACGCGGGGCAACTGAAGAAGCTCGAGTTCAAGTTCATCCCCGACGAGCGCACACTGGTCTCCGCGGTCCGTGCCGGGGAGATCGACGCCGGCTACATCAGCCCGTTCCGCGGCGCCTCCATCAAGGAGGCCGAGGGCATCGCGAAGCAGGGGAAGTACAATCTCAAGACCTCGCCGAGCGGCGTGCTCAACGCGACCTTGTTGCGGACCACGCGCCTCGACAAGGACGTTCGCCAGGCGATCATCCAGGCCGTTGACCGCAAGCAGATCGCCGAGGGCCTGATGCAGGGCACCTGCTCGGCGAGTGACCAGGTGACGCGCGAAGGATTCGCCGGCCACATCGAGGACTTCGAGGACCCGTTCCCCTACGACCCGGCCGCGGCCAAGGACCTCCTCGCCAAGGCGGGAGAGAAGAACCTCAAGATCGAGATCGGCTACATCGCAGGCCGTGACGAGATCCCGCAGGTGATCAAGGAGAACCTGGGGGAGGTCGGCGTGACCGCAGAGCTGTCACCGCTGAGCTCGGTCGAGGTGCTGTCGGCATGGCGAGCCGGCGACCTGGATGTCTGGAACTACCAGGCCACGCCGGACCTGTCCTTCAAGCTCTCCGCCGACCAGCTGCTCAACACCACCGGTGTGGACATGAAGGACCAGGCCGTCCTGTCCGCCGTGGCCTCGACGCTCGACGTGGTCGACGATGCCGACCGTGCCGAGGCTGACGCCGCCGCGATGCAGAAGGTCATCGACGAAGCCGTCGTGGTGCCCTACTGCCACTTCGACGCGCACTGGCTCGTGGCCAAGGATGTGTCCGGCTTCGATGAGGCGATGTTGCCCTACGCCCAGTACATGCTTGACCTCCGTGACGTCGCGCGCACGCAGTGAACTGACGTAGACGATGGAGATCCTCAAACGTCTGGCGATCGTGCCGGTGCTCTTCGTCATCGTCTCGTTCGGGGTCTTCGTCCTGATCGACCTGGCACCCGGTGACGTCGCGGTGGAACTCGCCGGACAGAACGCGACCGACGCCGACGTCGAGCGGGTGCGCACCGACCTCGGCCTCGACCAGCCGTTGCTCACCAGATATGGCTCCTGGTTGGGGGACGCGGCCCAGGGTGACCTCGGCCAGTCCCTCACCAGGAACCAGGGTGTCGGCGACCTGATCGGCTCCAAGCTGGAACCGACCATGTCGCTCGCAGTGCTCTCGTTGGCGATCGCCGGCATCTTCGGCGGCCTCCTCGGACTGCTGGCAGGGGTCTATCGGGGACGCTTCCCTGACCGGGCGGTCTCGATCTTCGCCTCGGCCGGGATCGCCATGCCGCAGTTCTGGGTCGGGCTGCTCCTGGTCTCGTTCTTCGCGCTCGACCTGGCCTGGCTGCCCGCCACGGGCTACACCCCGATGAGCGAGTCGATCACCGAATGGGCCCGGCACCTGATCCTGCCCACCATCGCGCTGTCCTGGGTGTCCCTGGCCGAGGTGGCACGCCATGTGCGCAGCGCTTCGGCCGAGGTGCTGGAGAAGCCGCACATCCTGACTGCGAGGGCCAAGGGGCTCGGCACGGCGACCGTCGTGCGCCGACACGTGATCCGCAACGCGGGGATCCCGGTCGTCACGGTCTTGGGCACCAGGATCGCCCAGCTGCTGGGCGGGACAGTGGTGATCGAGACCGTCTTCGGGATCCAGGGACTGGGCACGCTCACCGTCCAGAGCGTCCTGTCCCGGGACATGCCGGTCATCCTCGGCGTGGTGGCCCTGGCCACGGCCGTCGTGCTGGTCATCAACCTCGTCGTGGACCTGTCCTATGGACTGATCGACCCGCGTGCCAACGCATGAGCCGCCCTCGCGTGACTGCGCCGACCCACAGCCCGTCAGGACCGATCCACCAGAGGATGGTGAGCCAGTGAGCACCGCAGACGCCGCCCAGAACAAGGTCGCCAGGAACAAGAAGGTCCGTTCCCCGCTCGTCCAGCGATTCCTCGAGCAGCGGCTGGCGCTCTTCGCCGCCGGCTTCATCCTTTTCCTCGTGGCGGTGTCGGCACTGGCGCCGTGGCTGGCTCCGTACGACCCCTACAAGCAGGACCTGATGCGGATCCTCGAGAGTCCTTCCGGGGCGCACTGGCTCGGGACCGACGAGCTCGGGCGTGACCAGTTCAGCCGATTCCTCTATGCAGGGCGCACCACACTGCTCGCCTCGGCCGAGGCAGTGGCGGTCTGCCTGCTGCTCGGCCTGCCGTTCGGCCTCCTGGCCGGCTATCTGGGTGGCATCGTCGACACGGTGCTCTCGCGACTGACCGACGCCCTGATGAGTGCTCCGGCGCTGATCCTGGCCGTCGCCGTGGTGGCAGTCCTGGGCCCCGGCCTCACGAACGCGATGCTGGCCATCGGTGTCGTGTCGTCGCCGTCGCTCTTCCGGATCGTGCGTGGAGCAACGATCTCCGTCCGCTCGGAGACCTACATCGAGGCCTGCCGAGCGATCGGCTGCACGCCGGGACGGATCATGCGCAAGCACGTCCTGCTCAACATCATCCCGCCGGTGGCCGTGCAGGTCGCCCTCCTGCTGGGGGTGGCCATGCTCGCCGAGGCCAGCCTGAGCTTCCTCGGCCTCGGAGTGCGGCCGCCGATGCCGAGCTGGGGCAGCATGCTGCGCACGGCGTTCGACAACATCTATGCGGCCAAGCACCTCGTCTATGCCCCCGGCATCGCGATCGGCCTGGCCGTGCTCGCGTTCTCGACCGTGGGTGACGGACTCCGTGAGGTGCTCTCGGCCGGGAGGCGCTCATGAATGCACCATCGAACGACTTCGTGCTCGAGGTCGAGGACCTGAGTGTCGCCTTCGGCACGGGTGACAAGGAGGTCACCGCCGTCGAGGGGGTGAGCTTCAGCATCGGCCGCGGTGAGATGGTCGGCCTGGTCGGTGAGTCCGGCTCCGGCAAGAGCGTGACCTCACTGGCCGTGACCGGCCTGATCGGCTACAACGGTGGGCGGGTGACCTCCGGATCGGTCCGGCTCAACGGTGTCGACCTCCTTGCCATGGACCAGAAGCAGCGCTCGAGCATCCTCGGTCGCGACATCGGGATGATCTTCCAGCAGCCGATGCGCAGCCTGAACCCCACGATGCGGGTCGGGGAGCAGATCGCAGAGGTGGTCCGGCGACACACCGGCCGGACCCGGTCCGAGGCGTGGGCGCGGGCCGTGGAAATGCTCGAGCGCGTGCACATCCCCGATGCCGCGAGTCGGGCGAAGAACTATCCCCACCAGTTCAGCGGTGGCATGAGCCAGCGGGTCATGATCGCGATGGCACTGGCCTGCGAGCCGGGCCTCCTGATCGCCGACGAGCCGACCACTGCACTCGACGTGACCGTGCAGGACAAGGTCATGAACCTGATGAAGGAACTGCAGGAGGAGGCCGGTGTGGCCACCCTCCTGATCACCCATGACCTCGGCGTCGTGGCACGCACGTGCAACCGGATGGCGGTGATGTACTGCGGCCAGATCGTGGAGGCAGGACCGGTGATGGACGTCCTCCGCAATCCGTCCCACCCCTACACGGAGGGGTTGATCAAGGCGATCCCACGGCGTGGTGGCAAGCAGCGGATGGTCGCGATCCCCGGTTCGGTGCCGGCCCTGAACGCGCTCCCCAGCGGGTGCCGGTTCCACGCACGGTGTGAGTACGCCGTGCCCGGTCACTGCGACGTCATCGCGCCGACGCTGGAGCAGCGCACGGGACCGCGTCCCGATCGCTGTCTGCACCCGCACGACGGCGACCTCGTGCTGCAGGTCTCCGATGCGGGCCGAGCCGTCGGTTCCGACACGTGAGCGCGGCAGTCGCGGCTGAGGTCGCCGGGCTGGTGGCCCGGGAGCGGGTCCGCGACACCTATGCGACGTACACCCACGCCGGAGACCGGTTCCGAC
>DATCYH010000637.1:0-11981 GCA_036570405.1 Nocardioides sp. | reverse complement strand
CAATCGGTCCTCGCCGCGCTCGGCGTAGGCGACGAGTTCCTCGTTGCAGGCACGAGCGAGCGCGACGGCGTCGGTCGCGGAAAAGGCGTAGACGCTTGGCGACGGGATCGACAGGAGTTGGAGGTCGATGCCTGCGGCGGTCATCAACTCGAGGCGGCCCGCCGGATCGGGTAGGTCGGTTGGAATCGTGAGCACGATCCCGTCGCCGTCGCGGACTACGACTCGACCCGTGGCCAGCTGCGAGGACGCATACGGAGACGTGGGCGCCAAGCATGCATCGACGTAGCTCCGCGGGTAGTGGTGTGCGTGAACGTCGATGCAGCCCAGGACGCTCACGGCGCGATCCGACGACGAAGAAAGCGCAAGACGAGCAGCGCCGCGCTTACCCCGACGACGACGCTGATGGCACGCCCAAGCCCCGGCGGCGTCCAGATCGTCGTGGGGGCCGGCTCGGCGATCCCGGCAGGTTCATCTTCGGGAGTCGACGACTCGGCAGTCCAGCCGAGCACATCTGCCACGAGTTGAGGCTTCAGCGGCAGCGAACGGACGGGTTCGGCGGCTCCTGCCGCACACAGCGCGTTGTCCAGCGCGTTGGCGAGCGCCGCACCGATTCCGAGAATCCCGGCCTCGCCGGCACCCTTGACGCCGAGCGGGTTGCTGGGTACGAGCTCGTCTTCGACGATGTGAACGACGACGTCAGGCACATCGGTCGCCGTGGGGATCATGTAGTCGGCCAGGCTGGTTGATTGCGGTTGTCCGTATTCGTCGTAGGCAAGCTCCTCGAACAGAGCACCGCCGAGGCCTTGGATGGTTGCGCCGGCGAGCTGCCCGATGACCCCTTGGTGATCTATCGCTCGCCCGCAGTCGTAGGCAACCGCGATCTTCTCGGGGATCACGAGACCGGTGTCTGGATCGGCGCGAACGACGGCCAGGTGGAACCCGAACCCGAACGTCGGTTCCGGTGCCTCGTGACGGCCGATCACTCGGCGTGGCCCGAGTTCGGACCAGCTCATCGTCCGATCTGGACCCGTCGCTCCCGCGGGGCCGATCTCCACCTCAGCGGGATCGCACCCGACAGACCTTGCGACGACGGCCTGCAACTCCTGCTTGAGCCTCAGAGCGCCATCGTGAACGGCGCTACCTACGAACACCGTGCTGCGGCTGGCATACGTTCCGAGCCCCTCGTCGTGATACGAGGTGTCGTTGGTGACGACGTGGATATCCGTGACCGAAACACCGAGAATCGGTGCGACGACACGCTGCATCATCGATGCAATGCCTTGACCGATCTCGGAGCCCGTTGTGCCGAGAATGATGCGGCCGGCCTCGTCGATCTCGATGAGGGCCGTCTCGGACTTTCCTAGACCAGAGTGGTCGAGAAACGCGCCGATTCCGAGGCCGACGATCTCTCCCGAATCTTGTCGTCGCTGAACTTCCTGGCGCAGAGGTTCGTAGGCCAGGGTCTCGAGTGCCTCGAAGAACATTTTCGGGTAGTCGCCTGTGTCGAGGGTAAGGCTCTCCATCGCCGGCCCATAGTCCACCTCGTAGGGCATCTCGTCCCGAGGGATCAGGTTCCGGAGGCGTAGTTCGGCTGGGTCCATGTCGAGCCTGCGAGCGATCAGGTCGAGGGCCCGCTCTCGAATGAAGTTGACTTCGAACCCGGAGGGGCCCCGCATCGTCCCTGCGGGTGTCTTGTTCGAGGCGTGGGCAATGGTCCGTCCTTCGAAGGCGTCCCACCTATATGGCCCCGGCATCGCCTCGGCGGCGAGCATGGCAACCCTGCCTCCCACTGGCCGAGCGTACGCGCCCATATCGATGGTGTCGGTGTAGCGGAAAGCTAGGAGGCGGCCGTCTGCTGCGGCCGCGACCTCGTATCGACAAGCGTGTTCCCTGGCGTGGTTGATCGTGAGCAGGTGCTCTCGTCGATCCTCGATCCAACGGACTGGGCGGCCGACGCGCTGTGCCGCCCAAGGGACCAAGATGTCTTCGGGGTAGACCTCGCCCCGGGCGCCGAACATCCCACCGACGTCGATGTGATGACAGATCACCTGCGCATCAACGAGGTCGAGGGCCTCGGCCACAACTTGTCGGGTGAAGCGCAAGTACTTCGTCGGTCCCCACAGGTGCAGGGTCGGTCCGTCGAACTCTGCCACCACGCCCCGTGTCTCCATCGGCAGCGACGTGTGCCGTTGGACGATGAAGTCCTCGCCGACGGTGACATCCGCTGCGGTGAACGCGGCCTCGACGTCACCCTTGGCGAGCTCGAACGTGCAGTACTCGTCGTCGCGGAGATCGTCCCAGACTGCATGTCCAGGGCCGTGGAACGTGAGTCGAGGCTCATCGTCCTCGTACTCGACCAGAACGGCTTCGACACCGTCTTCAGCCGCGGCGGGGTTCTCCGCCAGCACGATTGCCACGGGTTCGCCGACGTACCGGACGCGTTCGCTTGCCAACACCGGCTGCAGGCATCCCTGCATCGCTTCGACCGGCACGATCCGCATCGGAATGACGGGAACCTCACCCTCGAAGTCGGCGGACGTGAAGGCTGCAATTACGCCGTCGACGGAGAGGGCCGGGCCGACGTCGAGGCTCTTGATCGTCCCGCTGGCGATGGTGCTGCGAACTACCGCGAGGTGCAGCTGGTGCTCCGGTGCGCGGTCGGCGGTGAATGCTCCTTCACCTCGAATCAACCGGTCGTGCTCAGTTCGCTGGACCTGATCGGATGGATTTGTGACTGGTGGTTGAGCCGGCTTGGTGGGAGCGGGCCTCTCCTTCGTTGGCGAGCCGGCGATGTCGATCTGCAGGCCAACCATCAGCCGAACCTCCTGCGCCGACGTGCCAGGGCGATGACAACCAACACGACCAGCCCTGCACCGACGAGACGCCGTCGCACGGACGGCACTCCCAGGAAAGCGAGAGCGTTGACGGAACTGTCGGCGAGGCGTGGGGGAACCCCGTTCGAGTCAGTGAGCAGCGTCTGGTGCACCCGCTCAACGAACTCGCCTAGCAACTTGTCGCTGACGTCGGCGACTACTCCTCGACCGAACTGGGCGACTTTGCCTGTGATCGTGAGCTCGGTGTCGATCGCCACCCGGGTTCCGGTGCCTGTCTCGCGAAACGAGGCGGTGATGAGGGCCGACGCCTTACCCTGCCCGCGCGTGTCCGCCCCCTCGGCGCGGAGGACAGCTGTGCGTTCTGCACGATCGAGTGACTCGAATGCGGCAACACCTGCATAGGTCGCAGAGATGGGTCCTAGTTTGACCTTGATTGATCCCCGGTGTTCGTCGCCGTCTGACGCTTCTAGCTGCGCACCCGGCATGCAAGGCGCGAGGGCCTTCAGGTCTGTGAACATCAGCCATGACTGCTCGATCGGGGTAGCGATCTCGAACTCATGATGCAACTTCACGTGTCATCTCCAAGGGTCTGTAGTACTTGGCTTGCCCAGCCCATCGTTCGCACGACGTCGGCGTCACGTCCGTTCGCAGCAGCAATCTGAAGTCCAACCGGTAGTCCGGCAGGTGTCGAGCCCACCGGTAGCGTTCCTGCGGGTGAGCCGGTGAGGTTGAAGACGTAGGTGTTGCGTACCCACGCCGCACGCGCCGCGTCGGCGTGCACGGGCGCGGGCGCCACGATGGTCGGGCTCAGGAGTGCCGTCACGGTGGTTAGGCGTTCCTCGAGCTGCGTTCGGAGGTGATGCCGGTCGGTGTTGGCTGCTTCCATGGTTCGGGTGTCAGCACTGCCCCAGCGTTCGAGGATGCCCTTCAGCGTGGTCCCGAGTGCTTCCTGATCTGGTCGAGCGGGATGGTGTTGCAGCCAACGGTGGGTCCCGGTTGCGGCGAATCGAGTCCAGAGCGGGGCGGGGTCGATGTCGCCCAGCCCGTCCACCTCTTCGATCTCTGCGCCTGCGTCTGACAGCACGGAGATCGCCCTTTCGCACGCGTCGAGGACTGCAGGCTCCGCCACTGCCCAACCCAGGTTCGGCATCCAGGCCAGCCGTGGCGGGCCACCCCGGAGCCCGTCGTTCACGGCATCGACGAGCGACGGCAGGGTGCGGGTCGCCCGAGCACTGGCGACACTGTTGAGCAACACGTCGTAGGTGAGGCAGGTGGACCAGAGATCAGACGCAAGCACACCGGTGCTTGTGAGGTCTCCCCATGCGCCGTCCCGGCCCCAGCCGTCGGCGGTTGAGAGATGGCCTGGCGAGAGCTTCAATGCGGTGAGGCCACAAGCAGCAGCGGGGATCCTTAGCGATCCGCCACCGTCGGTCCCGGTGCCGAGTTCGACGACGCCGGTGGCGACGGCTATGGCGCTGCCGCCACTTGACCCTCCCGGTGTGTGGGCAGGGTGGGTTGGATGCTGGGAGATGCCGGAGACGGGGTTCTCGGATGTGGCTGAGAACTCGAGCTCGGAAGTCGAGGTCTTCCCAAGGACGATGACGCCGGCGTCCTCGAGACCTTGCACCAGGGGCGAGCTCGAGGGTGCGGTGGGGGCGCCAGCGAACGCACGCGACCCGTGGTAGGTGTTGATCCCGGCGACATCGTGGACATCTTTGACCCCGACCATGACACCGGCGAGGGGTCCTGGGTCTCGGTCTGCGTCGAGGAGCGCATCGATGTGTACGGCACGGCGTAGCGCATACTCATCGGTCAGGGTTACGAAGGCGTTGCAGGGATCGTCGTGAGCTCGGGACAGCGCGAGCGTCACGGCCTCGGTCGCACGAACCTCTCGGCTGCGCAGTTGTCCCACACGGCGAATGATGTGTCCCCGCGCTGTGCTCATCGAAGGTCCCACAGGCTGGTGAGGTCCTTCATTGAGACCTTGCCGACGTGGTTTCGCGGGAGCGCAGAGACGACACGTATCTGTTTCGGGACCTTGTATGGCGCGAGACGCTGCCTGAGGTGAGCGAGCACTGCGTCTACGTCGGTCGCTTCTGGAGTCTCGGGCACGATCGCCATGACGACTTCCTCGCCCCACCGGGACGAAGGGATGCCGACGACGGCCGCCTCTCGAACCAGAAAAGACTCCAGCGCCGCGTGCTCGATCTCTCGCGGATAGACGTTCAGCCCACCCGAGATGATCATCTCTCGTGACCGCCCGACGATACGGAGGTAATTGTGCGCTTCGGGGTCGATGGCGCCGAGATCGCCGGTCCTGTACCAACCATCGATGAAGTCGGTATCGGTATGCCCTCGCCAGTAGCCGTTGAACACGGACGGCCCGCGAACCACGATCTCGCCGACCTCACCAGAGTCCACGCTCTCGCCGTTCTTATCGGCGACCCGGACCTCTGCTCCGGGCATCGGTTGCCCAACGGTGCCTTCGACTCGGGGTCCGTTGAGCGGGTTCGTGACCACGATGCCCGTCTCGGTGGATCCGTAGCGCTCCAGGGGCACATCGCCCAGAGCAGATCGTACTTGTCGCGCAAGGCTCGGCTCGAGTGCGGCCGATCCGCTCGTATAGAGACGCAAGCTGTCGAACGCGCTCGGTCGGAAGTCGCCAGAGTTCACCAGACGACCCCAGATGGCGGGGACGGCGTAGAAGACAGTTGCGTGCTCAGCCGTGAGCGTTGACTGGATGTGGGATACATCGGTGCGCGGGAGGACAACCGACGTTGCGCCTGCGAGTAGTGCGGCGTACACACCGTTGCGGCCATGGCCGTGCGCGAGGGGCAATGAGTGCACGAGGACGTCAGCGTCGGTCCATGACCATGCGATGTGGACCGATCTGAGATAGGCGACGACGTTGGCGTGTGTGAGCGACGCACCTTTGGGATGACCGGTGGTTCCTGAGGTGTACTGAAGTGCGGCGAGCTCGCCGCCTTGCATCTGGGGCGGCGAAGCCGGTTCAGCGGCCCAGACCCCGGCCATCTCCTTGTTGTTGTCTATACAGACGGTGGCAGGCGCCCGCTTCAGCTCATCGTCGAGTAGCCCTTTGAGATGGCCGTCAACCAGGGCAGCAGTGGCGCCGGAGTCGGTGACGAGATGCGCCAGTTCGCGGGCCGTGTAGGTCGGGTTGGCCACGACTTCTACGGCGCCAGCCCACATCGTGGCCAGGCAGGCGACGAGAAGCTCAACGGAGTTCTCGCCCATGACCAGGACTCGGTCGCCCCGGCCGACACCACGCTCCACCATCCATCCTGCGAGGCAGGCGACGCGGTCTTGCAGCTGTCCGTAGGTGACCGACTCGTCCCCCACACGTACGGCGACCTTGTTCCCGTGTCGTTTTGCCTGCTGCGCGAACAGGTCGGGTATCGAAGGATCTTGGACGAGCCAACTGCGCAGTTGGGCGACGGGCACGGGCAGGTCATAAGTCGTCCAGGCGCGGACGCTTGGCGCGTGCAGGTCAGTCATGACCGGTGGCCGTAGGAGGTGACGGCGGCTGGAAGGCTGCGGATTCGTCACGGATCACCGAAGACGACAGTGAGGATGCCGCTACGCCCTGCTTGATCCTTCGGCGCAGCGACGGTGCAGTGTTCATCGCCGTGGTAGCGAACACGAGCGCCTCGTTGACGGGGTCCTCAACGACACGGTCGACGAGTCCCCACTCTCGTGCCTCTGCCACCCCGAGCGTACGACCCGAGAGCAGTAGGTCCAGAGCACGGCCTCGCCCTATGTCGGCTGGCAACGCCCACATTCCTGCGGCTAGTCCGGTCGTGAGGTCGGTGCAGCGAAACGCGAACTTGGATCCGACGAACCTGATGTCTGATGCGAGAACAAGTTGAGCGCCTGCGCCGAGCGCGAGCCCGTTGGCGGCGATGATGACGATCGATGCGGACGTCGAGATCGTTTCGTACGTCTTGTACAGCTCGGCGCTCATGGCGCTCAGCCCCCCCGTCCCCAGACGAAGGTCACCTCCGGCCGAGAAAACGCTTCCTGGTGCGGCGCTGATGACGATGGCGTCGACCTCGTCTGCCAACGCGTCGCCTAGTTCGGTGACGAATTGCGGTGTGATGGGGTTGCGACGTTCGGGTTCGTGGAGGATGAGATGCCTCATCTCTGGGACCCTGTCGATGCTGCGCATGGCGCTAGTACCCGCGCGGCAAGCCCAGCGCGTGTTCCGCGAGGTAGGCGAGCACAAGTTCTTGGGCGATCGGCGCGATACGGAGCAAGCGGGCCTCTCGGAAGTAGCGCTCCACGTCGTACTCCTTCGCGTACCCGAAGCCCCCCAGGGTCTGCACGGCGCGATCTGCTGCGAAGAATCCGGCCTCGGCACAGAGGTACTTGGCCTGGTTGGCTTCCTTCGCGCACGGCAGTTCGGCGTCATAGAGTCCCGCCGCCTTCTGTGCCATGAGCTTGGCGGCATCCAGTTGGGCTTGGGCAATGGCGAGCGGGAAGGAGATGCCTTGGTTTGAGCCTATCAATCGGTCGAAGACGACGCGTTCGTTGGCGTAGTCTACGGCCCGATGCAACGCGGCGCGGCCGATACCTATTGCCTCGTGGGCCAGCAGGATCCGTTCGGGGTTGAGACCGTCCAGGAGGTAGCGGAAGCCACACCCTTCTTCGCCGACGCGGTCCTCGAGGGCGACTGGCAGTTCGTCGATGTAGATCTCGTTGGAATCGACCGCATTGCGTCCCATCTTCTCGATGGGACGGATTGTGCAGTGATCGGGATCGAGGTCAGCCAGAAACAGTGTCATCCCGTCGGTCGGCTTCTTGCACTCGTCTCGCGGTGTCGTTCGGGTGAGCAGCAGCACTTTGGAGCACTCAAGCGCCTTGGAGATCCAGACCTTTCGCCCGCTGACGACGTACCCTTGGTCGGTTCGTGTCGCAAGAGTCCTGATGCGTGTCGTGTCTGTTCCCGCATCTGGTTCCGTAACGCCAAAGCAGGTGTGAAGTGAACCATTCACAACCTGCGGGAGGTAGCGCTCCTTCATCTGCTGGGACCCATGCTTGATGACGGGGTTCATTCCGAACACTGTGAGGTGGATCGGGCTTGCACCGTTCATGGCGGCGCCAGACGCTGCGATCTCTTCGAGCATGAGCGATGCCTCGAGAATTCCGAGCCCGCCGCCCCCGAACTCCTCGGGCATCGTCATTCCGAGCCACCCACCGTCCGCAAAGACATTGTAGAAGTCCCAGGGAAACTCGTGGTTCTCGTCCCGCTCGCGCCAGTAGGAGTCATCGAACTGGGAGCAGAGCTTTGCCACAGAGTTGACGATGCTCTGCTGCTCGGCTGTGAGTTCATACATTGCGAGTCCCTCCCTCATCGCCGCGCTCAGCGACGTTCTCGGCATCCCCGGCCAGCACTTCGTTTCGGTATGTGATGGCCGCTTCGTGGATGCCCTGGTATCCCGTGCAACGGCACAGGTTGGAGGAGATGACCTCTCGAAGGTCTTCGTCTGACAGGTTTGGTCGCTCTTGCAGAGCTCCTTGGATGAGCATCAAGAAGCCCGGCGTGCAGAACCCGCACTGGAGAGCATGGCAGTCCGAGAACGCACGCTGGAGGGGATGCAGTCGCTCGCCGCTTGCGAGGCCTTCGACAGTTTCAACCGATGACCCTTCGGCCTGGCGGGCTAAGACGAGGCAGGCGCGAACGGGTTTACCGTCGAGTAGCACGGTGCATGCTCCGCAGACGCCGTGCTCGCACCCAAGGTGCGTGCCGGTGAGGCCGAGTTCATCGCGAAGGTGATCGGCCAGGGTCGTGCGGTCGTCGGCCTCCGCCGGATGTTCGGCACCGTTGACGGTTAGCCGGAGTGGGGAGGTCGTCATGCTGCCACGGCCCCATACGCCTCGTTGAGTGCCTTCTCGGTCAGGACCCGAACCAGGTGGCGGCGGTACTGCGACGAGCCGTGCATGTCTGAGGACGGGGCAACCGATGTTGCGGCGACAGTGGCGGCCTCAATCATGGCCTGATGGTCAAGGGGCTCGCCCACCAGGACGGCTTCTGCAGCCGGGAGGCGGAGGGGAATGCTGTCGACACCGCCGACGGCGATGCGCGCCGCCGTGCAGCGCCCATCCGACGACCACTCGAGCGAGGCGGCCACGGCGACAATGGCGAAGTCGCCTCGGCGGCGTGAGAACTCGGTGAGTGAAGCGCCCATCGGCGGACGGTCGAAGTGGATTCCCACGAGCAGTTCGTCGGCGGCCATGCACGTGGTGAGGAATCCAACGTAGAAGTCGTCGACCGGCACGGTCCGGGTCCCAGCCTCCGACATCAACGTCAGGCGGGCGTCGAGCGCCGAACACAGCAGTGGCCACTCGGCCGCGGGGTCGCCATGGACGACGCTGCCGCCAAACGTACCCCTGGTTCGTATTGGCAAGTGTCCAATCCACTCTGCGGTACGGGGGAGGGCACCGTAGCCGCCGAATCTGGGATCGTTGGCAGCCATTTCGGTCGTGTGGTGTGTCACGATCGGCCCGATCGACAGCTTGTCCTTGATCCGATCGAGTTCCTGAAGCTGCGCTAGTTGCCCGATGTCCACGAGCAACGCAGGCCGTGCGAGCCTGAAGTTCAGCAGACTAATCAGGCTCTGACCCCCCGCAAGGACCTTGGCCTCGTCGCCGTGCTCGGTCAGGAGCCCTAGCGCCTCGTCGAGTGTGTTAGGTCTGCGGTACTCGAAGGGGGGAGGCTTCAACGCACCCAGCCTCCGGCGGCCGCGATGGAGGTGGGAAGCCGAGCTGCATACCGGCCGGCGTCAACCTGGGCGAAGTGATCGAACAACAGGCCATTGAAACGCAGAGGTGTCTCAAGATTGACGGTATGCGACGTTCGGGGAAGGATCGCCAGACCCGCCAGGAGCGAAGCACGCTTCGCAACCAAGTTCGCCTCGAGGCACGGATCGTCCTCATCACCAGCGACGAAGAGCGTCGGCACCTCCAACGTGTTCATGCGCTCCGCCAGTTGGAGAAGGGTGGGCCTTCTCGACTGCACACCCACGATCGTGTGCGCTGCTCCGATCGGATCATGTTCGGCTAGCGCATCGCGCCAAGCTCGAAATCCTCGTGGATCAGTCTCCCGGAAGGCCAGCCGGTAGGGGCTCTTCGCGGTCAGGTCTGCGACATGGACCGAGCCATGTTCAACGTAGACGTCGGCTAATGCCTCCATCTCTGCCTTGAAGGTCTCTGGGTCAGTGTCTGCTCCATACCCGCAACTGCCGACGACGGCCGATCGAAAACGATCAGGATGGTCAAGGACCAGGTTCAAGGCCGTGAAGCCGCCCATCGAAACCCCCACCACATGTGCACGCTGCGAGTCCACCGCGTCAAGGACCGAGACTGCATCCTGCACGGCCCGAGCCTGTGAATACGATTCCACATCCGGGGGAACGTCGGAGCCTGGAAAGCCGCGAGCGCTGAACGTGATGCACCGATACCGGCGACTCAACGCACGGACCTGGTCCTCCCAGCTGCGGTAGTCCCCTGAGAACTCATGCAAGAAGAGAACGTCCGTGCCACTCCCCGTGACTTGGACATGAAGTGCAACCCCATCATCGGTAGTCACCGTCAGATCGGACATTGTGCCGACGCCTGTCATGAGAGCTAGGCCCAGTCGATGTTGAAGTGCTGATCCGCGTACATCAGGGCCTTTCGCTGGGCACCGTCAACTGGCACATGAGCGCCGCTGACGTAACTGGCCCGATCAGATGACAGGAACAGCACAACGTCAGCCACCTCCTCAGGTGTGCAGATGTAGCCGCGCGGCAACGATGCCAGGATCAGGCTGCGCACCTGTTCGAGTGTCAGGCCTCGCGATTCGGCCATCTCCTCTTCGCACCACGCCCAGCGGCTGGTGTCGATTGGTCCCGGGTTGACCGTGTTCACCCGAATGCCCTTGTAGCCGTACTGCTCAGCGAGGGACGACGCGACGTTGATGTCGGCGGCGTTGCATGCCCCGGGGACGATTTCAGCGAACGGCGGCTTCAGGCCATCGTTACCGACCACCATCGTGACGGCACCGGAACCCCTCTCCGCCATGTGAGGCAGGACTGCACGACATCCCCGCATGTGCCCCATGAACTTGAGGTTGAGGCCCCAATGCCACTTCTCGTCATCCATCGTCTCGAACTGGCCGGGAGGGGCATCCCCTGCGTTCGGCACAAATACATCGATGTGCCCCAGCTCGCCGATCGTCTCGGACACTACGCGGTCGACGTCGGCGCTCTCGCGCCAGTCGCCTGCGATCGGAAGCACGGTGGCACCCGTGGAGTTCGCAATCTCCTTCGCCGTTGCGGCGAGGTCATCAGCCGTTCTCGACGTGATCGCGACGTTCGCACCCTCTCGGGCAAATGCATTCGCTACCGCCCGACCTACCCCTCGGCTGCCGCCGGTGATCAGGACGTTCTTGTTGCTGAGGCCAAGTTCCACGGTGCGTCTCCATCTCCTAGTCCGACTCGAAATATGTCATACCATCCACCGTAGGTCAAGACGCGGGAGGCCCTCGCGGTCACGGGAATACGGTTGGGCAGGTGCGGGTGACTTGAGGCGCAGCGCCGGATCGAGCTTCCAGCCCAGGTACCGATTCGGTGCGCGGCTCCTCCACTCTCGTCGTTACGCCCTCAATGTGCCGTTCCGGTCGATCTTCTGACGTCGCCGGCCCGGCTACTGGGGCTGTAGATCGAGTCTCAGTTGCTCGATGGAATCGTCGGGGTCGCCGAGCTTCGCTTGCAGGAGCGCTGCTGCATGCTCCGCGTAGACGCTCCTCGCTCCGGCGGGGTCGCCGTTGGCTATGTGGGCTCGCATCAGCGACTCGACCACGGCGCCGTTCAGAGGGATCGCTTGCGCGATGCGGCGGAGCATATCGATGGCCTCGTTGGGTTCACCGAGGTCGAGGTGCAACTCGGCACATGACTGGGCCACCTGAGCGACGCGCAGCTCCCAGGTGGTGGCGTGGTGTTCGAAGTCGACCCAGCCGTACGAGGCCCGGGATGCGTTCGGGTAGGAGAACGGCTTGCCCGTGACCAGGTCGAGAGCCGTCCGGTAGTGAGCGACGGCCTCGGCCGGTTCAAGGTCCGCGGCGCGCTGTAGGTGCCAGTCGAACAAGCC
>DATCYH010000636.1:0-5442 GCA_036570405.1 Nocardioides sp. | reverse complement strand
AAGAGCCCCTTCATCGTCTTCGACGACGCGGAGATCGCGTCGACCGCAGCGGCCGCCACGGCGGCGGTGTGGAGTGGGCAGGGCCAGATCTGCACCGCCGGGTCGCGCGTGCTGGTGCAGCGGTCGATTCACGACGAGTTCGTCGCAGCGATGGTCGACGCGAGCCGGTCGGTCACGGTGGGACACGTCTTCGACCCATCGGCCACCCTGGGCCCGCTCGTCTCCCAGACGCAGTTGGACCGCGTCGCGGGCTATGTCGACCTCGGTCGCTCCGAGGGCGTGCAGGTCGCACTCGACGGCGGCGTGACCGGCGATGGCGGCTTCTTCCACGAGCCCGTCATCTTCACCGATGTCCGCAACGAGATGCGCATCGCGCAGGAGGAGATCTTCGGGCCGGTCATGTCGGTCATCCCGTTCGACGACGAGGCCGATGCGCTCCGGATCGCCAACGACGTCGAGTATGGGCTCGCCGCCGGCATCTTCACCAACGACCTGCGCCGCAGCCAACGCATGATCGACGGACTCGACGTCGGCACCGTCTGGGTCAACACCTATCAGGCGGGCTACCCGACGGTCTCCTACGGCGGGGTCAAGCAGTCGGGCTATGGCCGCACCCTCGGCGAGGAGATGGTGCACGAGCTCACGCACATCAAGAGCGTCTGGATCGCCCAGTGACGCCCGGCACTCCCTCGGAGGCAAGCATGACTTCGACGCTCACCGGCAAGGTGGCACTCGTCACCGGAGCGACCCGCGGCCTGGGAAGGGCGATCGCCGAAGGTCTGGCGCGAGAGGGGGCCAAGGTCGTCGTCTCGAGCCGCAAGCCGGAGGCATGTGCTGCCGTGGCCGCGGAGATCACCGAACTCACCGGTGCCCAGACGATGGCTCTTCCACTGCACGTCGGACGGTGGGACGACATCGCGCCCGCCGTGGCGCGCATCGAGGCCGAGCTCGGGCCCCTCGACATCCTGGTGAATAACGCGGGCATCGCCCCGCTGGCACCGGACCCCCTCGAGCTCACCGAGGCTCTCTATGACAAGACCATGGAGGTCAACCTCAAGGGGCCCTTCCGGCTGATGGCCGTCGTCGGGGACCAGATGGCACGGACGGGGGGCGGGTCGATCATCAACATTTCGAGCATCGGCTCGCAACGGCCCAGCGCCGGCGAGGCGACCTACTCGGCGGCCAAGGCGGGCCTGAACGCTCTCACCCAGGCCTTCGCCCAGGCTTATGCTCCCGCCGTCAGGGTCAACTGCGTCATGCCCGGTGCCTTCGCCACCGACATGGCGAGCGGGTGGGACGACCACTTCATCAGTCTGGTCACCGACGGCCTCCCCGCCGGACGACTCGGTGTGCCGAAGGAGCTCGTCGGGATGGTCGCCCACCTGGCCAGCGACGCCAGCTCCTACACGACCGGCGCCGTGATCCCCGTTGATGGCGGTCGCCTGGCGGTCTACTGACCGCCCGGGCAGGCGCTGACGGCCCGGAGCTCAGTCGAGCTGCACCTTGGACAGCGCCAGCCAGGTGTCGACGACGGTGTCCGGGTTGAGCGACATCGACTCGATGCCCTGCTTGAGGAGCCACTCGGCGAGGTCGGGATGGTCGCTGGGGCCCTGGCCACAGATGCCGACGTACTTCCCGGCCTCGCGGCACGCCTTGATCGCCCGCTCGAGCATGAACAGCACAGCCGGGTCCCGCTCGTCGAAGGAGCCGGCGACCAGGGACGAGTCGCGGTCGAGGCCCAGGGTCAGCTGGGTCATGTCGTTGGAGCCGATGGAGAAGCCGTCGAAGTGCTCGAGGAACGCATCGGCCAGGATCGCGTTGGACGGCACCTCGCACATCATCACGACCTCCAGCCCGTTCTCCCCGCGGACCAGGCCGTGCTCGCCCAGGAGGGCGATGACGCCCTCCGCCTCGGCCAGGGTCCGGACGAACGGGATCATGATCTTGACGTTGGTCAGGCCCATCTCGTCGCGGACATATTTCAGCGCCTCGGCCTCCATCGCGAAGCACTCCGCGAAGTCCGCCGAGAGATAGCGCGAGGCGCCGCGATAGCCGAGCATCGGATTCTCCTCGTGCGGCTCATAGAGCTCACCGCCGACGAGGTTGGCATATTCGTTGGACTTGAAGTCGCTCATCCGCACGATCACCGGCTCCGGCGCGAAGGCCGCGGCCAGGATCGAGACCCCCTCGGCGACGCGCTGGACGAAGAAGTCGCGAGGGCTGGCATAGGCCCGGACTGCCTCGGAGATCTGCGAGCGCAGCGGCTCGTCCAGGGTCTCGTGGGCGAGCAGCGCCTTGGGGTGGATGCCGATCTGGCGGTTGATGATGAACTCCAGGCGGGCCAGTCCGACACCGGCGTTGGGCAGCTGCGCGAACGCGAACGCCTGCTCGGGGGTCCCGATGTTCATCATGATCTTGGTGGGGATCTCCGGCATCGACGACAGCTCGGTCTCCTCGATCGTGAAGTCGAGCAGCCCGTCATAGACCACGCCAGTGTCGCCCTCGGCGCACGAGACGGTCACCTCGCGCCCGTCGGTGAGCTCGCGGGTGCCGTGGCCGGTGCCGACCACGGCCGGGATGCCGAGCTCGCGGGCGATGATCGCCGCGTGGCACGTGCGCCCTCCGCGGTTGGTGACGATCGCCGAGGCGCGCTTCATGATCGGCTCCCAGTCCGGGTCGGTCATGTCGGCGACGAGCACCTCGCCCTCGACGAACTCGTGCATCTGGTCGATCGAGGTCATCACCCGCACCGCGCCCGCACCGATCTTCTGGCCGATCGCACGGCCATCGATCACGACCGTGCCACCGCGTGCGTCCATCCGGAAGCGCTGCTGTACGCCGGCTCGCGACATCACCGTCTCCGGTCGCGCCTGCAGGATGTAGAGCTTCGAGTCGAGCCCGTCCTTGCCCCACTCGATGTCCATCGGCCGGCCGTAGTGCTCCTCGATGGTCAGCGCGTGCCGCGCCAGCTCCTCCACCTCGGCGTCGCTCAGGCTGAGCAGGCCCTGCTCGGCAGGGTCGGTGTCGACGAACTCGGTGGTGCGCCCGACCGTGGGATCGTCGGTGTAGACCATCTTCGTGGCCTTCGAGCCGACGCCACGCTTGAGCACGGCGGGACGCCCCGCGCGCAGGGCCGGCTTGTAGACGTAGAACTCGTCGGGGTTGACCGCGCCCTGCACGACCGCCTCGCCCAGGCCATAGGACGACGTCACGAAGACCGCGTCGTTGAAGCCGGACTCGGTGTCCATCGTGAACATCACGCCCGAGGCGCCGACGTCGGAGCGCACCATCTGCTGCACGCCGGCCGAGAGGGCCACGGAGTCGTGGTCGAAGTCATGGTGCACGCGATAGGCGATCGCCCGGTCGTTGTAGAGCGAGGCGAAGACCTCGCGGATCGCCTGCAGCACCCCGTCGATGCCGACGATGTTGAGGAAGGTCTCCTGCTGGCCGGCGAAGGAGGCGTCGGGGAGGTCCTCCGCGGTCGCGCTGGAGCGGACCGCGAACGAGACGTCGTCCCGCCCGTCGACCAGGGCGTCGTACGCCGAGCGGATGTCGGCCTCGAGGTCTGCGGGGAACGGCCGGCAGGCGACCGCCTCACGCAGTGACCGGCCGACCTCGGCGAGGCGCTGGGTGTCGTCGGTGTCGAGATCACGCAGGGCCGAGGAGATCTCCTCGGCCAGGCCGGTGTCGCCGATGAAGCGGCGGAAGGCGTCGGCGGTGGTGGCGAAGCCGTCGGGAACGTTGACGCCCAGCGAGGCCAGGTTGCTCACCATCTCGCCGAGGGACGAGTTCTTGCCGCCGACCTGCTCGAGGTCGCCCAGGCCGAGCTCGGCGAAGGGACGGACGTTGGGGGACTCGCTCATCGAGGGCTCCTTGGGAGGGACGTGCTGGGGTCGGGAAGCGACGGGGGTGGCTTCATCTTCTTGAGTCGCTGCAGGATGATCGTCGAGATCTCCTCCACCGAGATCGTCGAGGAGTCGACGACCGGCAGCGCGTGGCGCTTGAACATCTCCGCGGTGCGGCGCAGTTCGAAGGTGCACTGCTCCAACGAGGCATAGCGCGAGTCCGGCCGCCGCTCCTGACGGATCGCAGCCAGCCGCTGGGGCGAGGTGATCAGCCCGAAGCAGCGATCGCGCAGGTCCCGGACCGGTCGCGGCAGCTCTGCCACGGCCAGGTCCTCCTCCACGATCGGATAGTTGGCCACGAAGAGCCCGTGCTGCAGGGCGAGGTACATCGAGGTGGGCGTCTTGCCGCACCGCGACGGGGCGAGCAGGATGACGTCGGCCTTCTCCAGGCCCCGAACGCTCTGCCCGTCGTCGTGCTCGATGGTGTACTCGATGGCCTGCATCCGGCTGTTGTAGCGCTTGATGTCGCCGACGCCGTGCAGCCGGGCGGGCGACCTGACGGCCGGCGCCTCGAGGATCGACTCGACCGAGCGCATGTGCAGGTCAAAGAAGTCGATCACCGGGCAGTGGGTACGCCGTAGCTCCAGGCGGACCTCGTCGCTCGCAGCGGTGACGAACACCAAGGGCGTGCGCGGACTCTCGGCCAGGGCGCGGTCGAGGCGGAGGACCACCTCGCGGGCCTCCTCGACCGAGGCGATGAACGGGATCACGGTGCGGTTGAAGCGCAGGTCGGGGAACTGGATCAGCAGCGCGTTGCCCATCGTCTCCGCGCTGATGCCGGTGCTGTCGGAGAGGAAGAAGACCGGCACCACGTCGTCGCCGGCATCGCCTGCCCCAGTGCCGGTGCCCGTTCCAGTGCCAGTTTCCACGGGCTCACCCTACGGAAGGTGGCGGTGACCTGGCGGTGGCACTCCCGTCATCCGCCCGTCATCGTCCGGTTGTCGAGGTGGGGTGCGGCAGGAACTGGTCTGGACCGGTGGGCTCGAATCTGCACAATTCGCTGACAAGGCCCCGAGGCCTGGTGCACGATTCATTCGCCCCGCTGGTGACCCGAGACGCCGGCGGGGCTCCTTCTTTCCCGGGGTGCGGTGTGATCCACATCGCAAGAACCTGTTCTAGTGTCGGGTTTGTCCTCTACGCTTCGCGGATGAAGATGACCCGAGCAGCAGTCGCCCTGTGTTTCGCACTGGTGCTCTCCCTGCTGGCCCTGATCACCTCCACGGCCTCCGCGGCGCCGGTCGGGGTCACCCTCGACGGGCCGTCCGCGGTGATGCCGCTCGAGGAGGCGACGCTCCGGGTCAGCGCCTCCGGGCCGGTCCGGGCAGGCGACAAGGTCACCCTCGAGCACAAGGCCTATGGCATCCATTGGTATGCCTCGCGCACGGTGCGCCTCGACTCCTCGCTGCGGGCCAGCTTCACGTTGAGCCAGAAGGTCGTCGGGAACTACGACTACCGGGTCCGGCTGCACGCCACGTCCAAGCACGCCAGCGCGCTGACGTCGACGTACACGCTCCGCGTCGTCTCCACCACGGTGCCC
>DATCYH010000635.1:0-6144 GCA_036570405.1 Nocardioides sp. | reverse complement strand
GCCGGCGGAGTCCACCGCGCCGGCTCGTCGGCGTTCGATCCGCTCATCGACACCATGAATGCTGCTCCCACCAGAAGGCCGATCGCCAAGGACAGGCCGTGCTTGATCCGAGACATGCTCTTCTCCCGACTCCGGGGCCGGTTGATCCGGCCATACGGCAGGAAACGTAGGTGGGCGGGACCGGGGCTCGCCGGCGCCAGGGCACCACCTGTGGAGAACCCGCCCGCCGAAGCGCCCTGTGCACGAAATCCGGCCCTCCCGGCGCCGTAACCGGTGGTGATGCCGGACGTTCACCGTCTGTGGAGCCTCTCGACATCGAGACGCTGCCGCGCAAGGATCAACAGCGGCACGTCGATCATCGACGTACGCAGGCACACCCGGAGGGGGCAACACGAGTGGCAACGCCGATCGACCCGACATCAACCGCGTTCCTGGTGGCAGAGAACCGGAGCATGCCGATGCATGTCGGGGGGCTGCAACTCTTCGAACGTCCCGAGGGGGCGGGAACGCACTACGCCGCACAGCTCTATGAGCAGATGAGCGCCCCGCAGGAGATCGCCCCGCTCTTCCTCAAGCACCCACGTCGCACCCTGGCCGGGCTCGGCAACTACGTGTGGGCCGAGGACGAGCTCTTCGACATCGAGCACCACGTCCGGCACAGCGCACTCCCCGAACCCGGTCGGGTCCGGGAGCTCCTCGATCTCTGCTCGCGCCTGCACGGCACCCGGATGGCGCGTGAGCGGCCGCTGTGGGAGGCCCACGTCATCGAGGGCCTCAACGACGGCAGGATCGCGCTCTACACCAAGGTGCACCACTCCCTCGTCGACGGTGTCTCCTCGATGCGGCTCCTGCAGAGCGTCCTGAGCAGCGACCCCGACGAACGCGACATGCCGGCACCCTGGGCAGCCCGCCCGCGTCCCGCCTCGACCGCACTCCAGACCCAGGCAGAGGCCAACCGCAACCTGGCCGACCTGCCGGCCAAGGCGTACCGCACGGCACTCGGCCTCAGCTTCGAGGCCGCCGGGATGCCGTCGGCGCTGCTGCGCACCATCAACGCCGGCGTGCGCAACGAGACCAGCGCGCTCTCGCTGCACGCACCGCGGATGCTGTTCAACCAGTCCATCACCGGCTCCCGACGGTTCGCGGCGCAGGACTGGCCCGTCGAGCGGATGCGTGCCATCGGCAAGGCCACCGGCACCACCATCAACGACGTGGTCCTGGCCATGTGCAGTGGGGCGATGCGCAGCTATCTCGAGGAGATGGGCGAGCTGCCGGACACGTCGATGGTCTCCATGGTCCCGGTCGGCCTCAACGCCAAGCAGGCCCAGACCGCCTCGGCGGAGGGCGGCAACGCGATCGGCGTGGTGATGGTCAAGCTCGGCACCGACCTGCCCGACCCGGCGGATCGGCTCAAGAGCATCCACCGGTCGATGCTCGAGGGCAAGCGCGCCCTCAGCGCGATGACCTCCACCCAGATCCTGGCGATGAGCGCGATCGGGATGGCACCGGCCCTGCTGACGCCGATGCTGAGGATGCAGGGCATCGTGCGGCCGCCGTTCAACCTGATCATCTCCAACGTCCCCGGCCCGCGTAGCACGCAATACTTCAACGGCGCCAAACTCGTCGGGATGTATCCCCTCTCGATCCCGATCCACGGGATGGCACTCAACATCACCTGCACGTCCTACAACGGCCAGATGGGCTTCGGCCTCACCGGCTGCCGCCGTACGGTCCCGCACCTGCAGCGCCTGCTCACCCACCTCGACGACGAGCTCGCCGCGCTGGAGAAAGCCGCCGGGATCGCCTGATCAGGCCAACTCGGCGAGCAGGCCGCCGCCGAGCAGCTCATCGACGGCACGCAGCCGCGCCAAGGTGATCGCCGAGACCGTCTCCAGTCCGGACAACGCCGCGTTCGAGCCGGGCCGGGTCGGCTCGGCGGAGTTGATGGAGATGCAGGTACGTCGTCCTGCGTCCGCCAGGTTGGCCAGCACGGTGGCGTGGCCCGTCGTACCGCTGCCTGCAAAGGGGTCGAGCACCCTGGCGTCGTCACCGAAGCACTCCAGGATCCTTCGGACCAGGCCGGTCGGCTTCGGTGACTCGAAGACGTGCCCGACGATGGCCTTCAGCTCGGCCACCGCGGTGTCGGTGGAGCCGATCTCCTCGGCCAACCAGATCGTCTTGAGCTTCTTGCGCCGACCCTCGTGCAGCCAGTCACGCTGGAAGATGTCCACTCGCTCGCCGAGGCGGCCCTTGATCACGCGACAGCACAGGTCGTCGGGCCGCTCGTCGACCAGGGGGGCAGACCAGCGCCACACGGCCGGCGTGCCGTCACCGAAGACCGGCAGCACCTCGACCGCGTCGCCGAAGGGACTGGTGCGCACCTCGCCGGTGCTGACCGAGCCCCACAGCGGATAGTGCAGCGTGCTGGACGTGACCGGGTTGAACTTCTTGTTCGTGTTGCGCAGCGGCAGGTGGCGAAACCGACGGCCGTCATCGCTCACCTGCCCGAAGTCGCTCTCCAGCACTGTGTGCGGCGAGCTCGCGTCCATCCGGCAGCGGGCGACGTCGCGGGCATAGACCAGGAGATATTCGTGCGAGGTGGCAAAGAAGTTGCCGAGCTGTCGGCCCTTCGGGTTCAGGTTGACCACGATCTGGGCGATGAAGTTCCGCTCGCCGAAGACCTCGTCCATCAGCAGGCGCAGGTGCGCCACCTCGTTGTCGTCGATCGAGACGAAGATGGCACCCTCGGCGGCGAGCACCTCGCGCATCAGCTCGAGGCGCGGGCGGATGAACTCCGTCCAGGCCCGGTGCCGGTCCCGTCCGATGCCCTGGCGGTCGCGATAGGCGAAGTCGTTGCCCGTGTTGTAGGGCGGATCGGTGTAGATGACGTCGATGCTGCCCGGCTCGAGGGTCGCCAGCACATCGAGGTTGTCGCCCTCGACGAAGGTGTTCCACGCCTGCTCGGCCGAGTGGCCGCGCCGCGTCATTCCTTCGCTCTCCCCAGCCTTCTCCGTACGGCGCCCGGCCCTCGGGACGCACCTGGCTCGGGACGCACCCGGCGGGTCAGGTCGGCATGGGCGAGCAGGACGACGTACGGCTGCTCTGCTGGCGGGTAGGTGGCGACCGGCTCCTCACCGGAGAAGACGACATAGGCCGTGGTCCCCTCGGGAGCGACCTTGAGCACCGAGCCGTCGACGACCGTCTCCGCGTGCCTCATCGCCTTGCGCCGTGCGGTCAGGCTGCGGGCCCCTCGGGTGGCTGCCTCGGCGGCCTGCTTGCCCCCCTTGTCCCAGGCGATCTTCGCCTGCGGGCCATATTTCACCGCGAGCTTCGCACCGGTGCCGATCACGACCGCTGCCGTGCCGAGCTTCGTCTTGCCTGTCGACTTGGCCATCTCAGCCCAGTAGTTCCCGGTAGGTGGCGTCGACGATCTCGACGACGTTGTTCCAGTCGCGCTCGGCGAGCACCCACTCGCGGGCCCGCGCACCCATCTCGGTGCGCAGCTGCGGGGACTCGATGTAGCGCTCGATCGTCGCGGCCAGTGACTCGGCGTTGCCCTTCTCGAAGACCAGGCCGGTCACCTCGTCCTGGACGATCTCGGTCAGGGCGGCCACCGAGGAGGTGATCACCGCCTTGCCCATCGCCATCGACTCGAACGGCTTGATCGGCGAGATCGCCTCGCACACCGGAAGCGGCAGGCGCGGGAACGGGGTGATGTCGAAGAGCGAGAGATAGGAGGCGACCTCCTCGTGCGGCACCCGACCGGTGAAGGTCACCACGTCGGCGAGCTCGAGCCGGTCGACCATGGCGTGCAGCTTCGCCTGGAAGTGGCCGTCGCCCACGACGACGAGGTGGAAGTCGGCCTCACCGGCGGTGGAGCGGCGCGCCTTGAGCAGCGCCACGGACTCCAGCAGCAGGTCGAGCCCCTCGTAGTCGACCAGTCCGCCGGCATAGCCGATCACGGTCTTGCCGGTCAGGCCGAGGGAGGCGGCGAACTCCTCGTCGCGCTCGCGCGGGGTGAACTTCGAGGTGTGTACGCCGTTGGGCAGCACGACCAGCTTCTCTGCCGGGATCCCGCGCTCGATCATCAGCTGCTTGAGCGCGTGGGTGATCACGAAGACCCGGTCCGCCGCGTGGCAGATGGTGTTCTCCAGCTCGGAGGTGAACCGATAGCGGTCCGAGGTCTCGAAGCGTGGGTCACGCGAGACCTTCATCAGTTCCTCGAGGCCGCGCATCTCATAGACGAACGGGATGCCGAGGCGGGCCGCCGCCTTCTGCGTGGCGAGCCCGTTGACGTGGAACGACGAGGCGTGCAGCAGCGAGGCCCGGTGCTCGCGCGCCCGCTTCTCCACCTCGGCGGCATACTTGTCGATGTAGTCGCGGAGCGGATATTGCGGATAGACGCGGGCGTCGGTGAGGACGCGGTGGTAGCGGATGCCGTCGACCTCGTCGAACTCGGCTACCTCCCTGGTGTCCTTCTTGGGCCAGCGGTCATAGGGGAACCCGCGCCGGGTGATGCCCTCCATGTCCCAGCCCAGCCGGGCCAGGCCGGCCATCACGCCGTGCGTGCGGGTGGCGTAGCCACCCGTCATGATCGGCAACGACTGCGCCAGCACGGACAGGACCGCGCGCGGCTCGGTCTCGTGCCGCAGCGGCACCCGCTCGGTCAGCTCCCAGCCGTCGCGGATCACGGCGAGCTGGTCGGAGGCGTTGAGGTAGGTCTCGCGTGCGAAGTTGTCATCCGGTCGCAGGGCCAGCGAGTGGTTGACCAAGGTCTCGGCCGCACTCGTGTAGCCGGCGGTCAACGCGCGCGACGCGGCGCGGCGCAGCTCCAGGGCGACCTCGCGGCGGTGGTGGTCGCTCTCGACCTCGACGGGGTTGGCGTCGACCCACGCCGCGAGACGGTCCCACTCGCGGATCCGGTCCAGGCCGCGGGTCAGGGCCGCGTGCGGGCGCTGCAGCTCGCCGGCCCACTTCTCCACGACGGCTCGCAGTGCGGCGTCGTCCTCGATGCCGGTGTCGACGATGTCGATCTCGGCCTCGGTGGCGTCGAGGGAATGCTCCAAGCCGGAGTAGTCCCACTCCACGGTGTTGCGCCGGAACTCCTGGACCACCTCGCGGTCGCTGAGCCGGAGCGCGGCGATGATCTCCTCGGCCTGCGCCCGGTGGCGGGGACGGCGCGCGATGAGGGCCTGCAGGCTCACCCGGGCCTCATCGGGGGCCGAGACCGACGCGATCCGGTGGTGGACCAGGAACGTCTCGGGCTCCGGGTCGAGCTCGATGGCCTGGCGGGCCTCCTCGAGCGCGACGGGCTGCTTGCCGCCCTTGGCGTGGATCTCGGCGAGGAGCGCGAGCGCCCGTCCGCGAATCGTGGGGATCGCGTCGGCCGCAAGCAACGGCGCCAGCAGCGTCTCGGCCCCGTCCGGGTCGCCACCGGCGAAGGCAGCGCGGGCCTCGGCGATGCGGGCGCGACCGGTGACCTCCTGGGCACCCGCCGGACCGCGGTCGACGGGGAGCTTGCCCAGCACGGCACTGCCCTTGCGGCGGATCAGGCGCTTGGCACGGTTCTTGATGGACATCCTCAGACCTCCACGTGTTGGCGGGGGTCCCCGTAGAACGCGAGACGGCCCGAAGCGGTCATGAAGGACGCGTCGTCGACGGTCCAGGTGTGGGCGTGCCGATCGACACCGCGCACGGATACGTAGTTGAACCGGTCGGCGGACCAGATCTTCACCCCGGCCAGCATCGAGCGGTCGAGGATGTCGCTGTCGACGGCACGCGGGATGTCGGAGAAGCGGATCTCGCGCACGAGGTCCCCGACGAAGAGCATCGAGCCGCCCTGGATGCGGCGTACGTAGGTGTTCTCCGCCTCGGGGTAGCGCAGCACGACGGCCCCGTTGGACTGGAGCCACACGTAGTGCGCCCACTTGCCGACGATCCCGGCGCCGCTGCTCTCGACCGAGTCGAGCAGGTCGGTGAGGAAGTGCGAGCCGTAGTAGTTGTCGTCGTCCATCTTGGCCACGAACGCGCCCTCGGCGACGTCGAGGCCGAGGTTCATGCAGGTGCCCAGGTGGCGGTGCGCGGTACGTGCACCACCTTGAGGCGCGGGACGCCGGCCTCCTTCGCGCGGACCTCGAGGTCGGC
>DATCYH010000634.1:0-2099 GCA_036570405.1 Nocardioides sp. | reverse complement strand
CTCCGCCTGGCCGAGAAGCATCCGGTGGTGCACAACCTGGTGATCTCGAACGTGCCCGGCCCGCCGATCCCGCTCTACTTCATGGGGGCCAGGATCGATGCTCTCTATCCGCTGGGACCGGTCTTCCACGGCGCCGGGGTCAACATCACCGTGATGTCCAACAACGGCCAGCTGCACGTCGGCGTGATCGCCTGCCGTTCCGCGATGCGTCACCCCGACGAGCTGGTCAAGCACTTCGGTGCGGAGCTCACCCGGCTCCAGGAGGCTGTCGCGCGCTGAACAGCGCTCACGGTGTCCTCAGCGGCTGAAGTCCGCCGCCCGGGCGTGCACGGTGGTGCACGCCTCGACGAACGCGGGGACGAAGACCTCTGACTCCATCACCACGCTCGCGTGACCGGCGTTGATGCCGTGGATCGTCGCCCCCGGGATGCGCCGGGCCAGGTCCAGTTGCCGCTCGGCGGGGATCACCTTGTCGCGCAGGGTGACCACGATCGCAGTCGGCACGTTGATCTGACGCAACCACGGCCGCGAGTGGTGCCGACCCAGCGCTGCGACGGCGTGGGCGACGGCCCACGGACTCGTCGAGCGGAACTCCGCCAACGCCCAGTCATGGACGTCGACCGGGTCCAGGTCGGCCACCTCGGGCACGGCATCCACATCGGCCTGCCTCACGATCCGGGAGCGGGACTCGCCCCGCAGCGCCGCCATCGATGTCTCCATCGCCTGGTGGAAGAGTCGTTCCGAGATGGTGCCCCGGAAGCGGTCCGTCGTGGCGGCGAGGACCAGGCCGGCGACCCGGTCCGGATGCTGGCGCCAGGTGCGCTGGGCGATGATCGAGCCCATCGAGAATCCACCGATGATCGCCCGGTCCACTCCCAGGACGTCGAGCAGGGCGGCGACGTCATCGGCGCTGTCACTGAGTGAGAACTTCGCTGACCGAATCCCGCGCCCGTGCCGTCTTTGGTCAAGCGTGATCACACGGAATCGGCTCGAGAGCACCGGGATCGTGGGGTACCACGTGAGCAGGCCGGTCGTCCCGACTGCGTGCAACAGCACGACTGTCGGGGACTCGGGCTCCGGACCCGCGGTGTCGGTGACGAACGTCGACCCGCGGCCCGGCAAGTCGACCATCCTGCCCGGTGGAAGCTCGGCCCACGGCATGTGGACGAGGGCTCGCACGACACTGCGGGGGGAGGTGAACATCGATGTTCTCCTGTCCTAGACTAGAACAGGTTACAGTTTTGATCCGCGCACGTGAACCAGAGGAGCCCCGGTGAATCCACACGGTGTCCAGACCGAGACCCAAGCTGCCGTCGACGCGGTGATGACCGAGGTCGTCGAACGTGAGGTCGTGACCTGGTCCGAGCTCGCGTCTGCAGGAGTGCTCGGGCTCGCTGTGCCGGAGTTCCTCGGGGGAGAGGGGCTGGGGCTGGCCGAGCTCTCCGTCGTCCTCGAACGTCTCGGTGCCCGCGCCGCGGACGTTCCGGCCTGGGAGACCCTGGTGGGCGGCACCCTCACGATCGCCGCCGCAGCGACACCGGACCAACAGAAGCGGCTCCTCGACGGGGTCGAGTCCGGCTCCACCGTGATCACGGTTGCCGTTCGTGAACCGGGACACGCCTTTCCCACCGAGCCACAGACTGTGGTCGCCGGCTCGGGCGAGGCGCTCGTGCTCAATGGCACCAAGCTCGGGGTGACGCACGTCGACGACGCGGCCCACGTCCTGGTGCTCGCCTCCTACGACGGAAAACCGGCCGTTGCGGTCGTCGACCCCCGCCGGCACGGGGTCACCCTGCGTGCCTCGCGCAGCTCCACCGGCGCGGTCCAGCACAGCATCGACTTCAACGACGTCAGCGTTGAGCTCGTCGGCGAGGACCACGTCCTCGCGGCCCGCCTCCTCGTCGAGCACAGCCAAGCAGGCATCGCCCTGCTCGGTGCCGGCCTGGTTGCAGGGGCCCGAGACCTCACCGCCGGCTATCTCAAGGAACGCACCCAGTTCGGTCGCAAGCTCGCGGAGTTCCAGGCGGTGTCCCAGCAGATCGCCGAGGTCTACATCACCTCACGCCTGCTGACCCTCGCGGCGCGCAACGCGGCCTGGC
>DATCYH010000633.1:0-2936 GCA_036570405.1 Nocardioides sp. | reverse complement strand
AGGAGTCCGCGAACATCCGCGCAGTGCCGGGGTGGTCGAGCGACGGACAGGGCCAGAAGACGCCCTTCTCCTCACGGATACGGTGATAGGTGATCCCGGCATAGTCGGCCTTGCCGCCCGCAGAGGCACGTCCCAACTCGGAGAAGATCTCTTCGGGATCGGTGGAGAACTCGATCGGCGACGAGAGCCGGCTCGCCAGCTCACGCAGGATGTCGAGGTCGCTGACCACACCGTCGGGCGGGGTGATCGCGCGCTGCCGCAGGATGACCCGCCCCTCCAGGTTGGTCATCGTCCCGGTCTCCTCGGACCACTGCGTGATCGGCAGTACGACGTCCGCGCGTGCGGCGGTCTCGGACAGCACGATGTCGGCGACGACCAGCAGGTCGAGGGAGTCGATCCGTTCCGAGACGAACCGTGCGTTGGGCGCGGAGACGATGATGTTGGAGGCGAATACCAGCAGCGCCTTCACCCCGTCGGGCTCGCCGAGGGACGAGAGCAGCTCATAGGCCGACTTCCCCTTGCCCGGCAGGGAGTCCGGATCGATCCCCCACACCGCTGCCACATGTGCCCGCGCCACTGGATCATCGATCATCTGATAGCCGGGCAGCTGGTCGGCCTTCTGACCGTGCTCGCGCCCGCCCTGCCCGTTGCCCTGTCCGGTCAGGCAGCCATAGCCGCCGTACGGCCGCCCGCACTGCCCCAGTGCCAGGGCGAGGTTGATCCAGCCCAGGACGATGTCGGAACCGGAGGCGTGCTGCTCGGCGCCGCGCGCGGTCAGGATGATCACCCGCTCCGCGCCTCCGACCAGGGAGGCCAGGTCGCGGATCTCCGAGGCAGCCACGCCACTGACCCGTTCGCCGCGCTCGGGCCACCAGGTCGCGACCGACTCACGGACCGCCTCGAACCCCGACGTACGCGCATTCACATAGTCGGAATCCACGTCCCCGTTGGCGATCACCTGGTGCAGCACGGACTGTGCGAGCGCCAGGTCGGTGCCGGGCACCGGCTGGATGTGCACGTCTGCCTGCTCCGCCGTAGCCGTACGCCGTGGGTCGACCACGACGACCTTCCCACCGCGCTCGCGCAACGCGGCCAGGTGCCGTGCGGCGGGCGGCATCGTCTCGGCCAGGTTGGAGCCGACCAGGACCAGTACGTCGGTCTGCTCGATGTCGGCAAGAGGGAACGGCAGCCCCCGGTCGACACCGAACGCCCGTGTTCCGGCGGACGCGGCCGAGGACATGCACCAGCGGCCGTTGTAGTCGATCTGGCTGGTGCCCACCGCCACCCGGGCGAACTTCCCCAGCTGGTAGGCCTTCTCGTTGGTCAGTCCCCCGCCACCGAAGACGCCGATCGAGTCCGCGCCCTCGGCGGCGCGCAACGCGACCAGGCGGGCGCCGATGAAGTCCAGCGCCTGCTCCCATGGCACCGGCTCCAGCTCACCCGAGACGCTCGAACGCAGCAGCGGCGAGGTCAGCCGTTCCCGGTGTCCACGCAGCCCGGTCGAGGTCCAGCCCTTGCGGCACAGCGCTCCGGCGTTGACCGGGAACTCCGCCCACTCACTCACCTCCAGGGGCCCACGTCCTCGTGGACCTGTTCCGGTGAGGCGCATCCCGCACTGGAGCGAGCAGTAGGGACAGTGGGTCTGGGTCGCCTTCTCCCGAACAGTCTGTGCGGGGTTCGTGGCTTGGCTCACGGGCTCAGATCCCTGCACCGGCGAGGCTCGGCACCCGACCGGCCAGGAACGAGCGGCGCGTGTAGAAGAACCACGTCACGCCCAGGCAGACACCATAGAAGCAGGTGAACACCACGAACGCGCCCTTGACCGCGGCGACCGGGTCCTCGATCCAGGGGGCACCGAAGGTCATCGGGATCAGGAAGCCGCCGATGGCACCGATGGAGCCGGCGATGCCGATCACGGCCGAGGACTGCTTGGTCGCACCGGCAACAGCGGCCATGCGCTCCGGCGTGCCGTCTGCGGTCGAGTCCACCGCGCGCTTGCTCCAGATCAGCGGGATCATCCGGTAGGTCGAACCGTTCCCGACGCCGGTGGCGGCGAAGACGAAGAGGAAGAAGCCGAGGAACCACGGGAACCAGGACTGGTTCTCCTCGGCAATCGCCACCGAGCCGGTCGGGTTCGGGGCCAGTTGCGCGAGGGTCCAGAGGACGGCCAGGGTGCCGACGATCATGGACACGAAGGTCCAGAAGGTGACCCGCGCGCCGCCGTACTTGTCGGCCAGCCAACCGCCGAACGGCCTGGCCACGGAGCCGACCAGGGCGCCGAGGAAGGCGTAGTGGACGAAGTTGATCCCGGCACCGGCACCGTCCGGGGTGGGCACCCAGAAGTTGAGCTTGATCAGCAGCGGCATCGCGGCGGAATAGCCGATGAACGAGCCGAAGGTGCCGATGTAGAGGAACGACATCACCCACGTGTGCTTGTGTTTGAGCACGGCGAGCTGCTCGCGGGGCCTGGAGCGCGCCATGGACAGGTTGTTCATGAACCTCCACGCGCACACCGCACCGAGGACCGCGAGCGCCGCATAGAGATAACCGACCCGCTCCAGGGCGATCCCGGACTGCGACGCCTTGACGAGGCCGAACGCACCCGCGCCCCCGACGACGATCGGCAGGAAGAACTGGATGATCGCGACACCGAGGTTGCCGCCGGCGGCGTTGAGGCCGAGCGCGGTGCCCTTCTTCCTGGCCGGATAGAAGAAGTTGATGTTCGCCATCGACGAGGCGAAGTTGCCGCCGCCGAGGCCGGCCGTGGCCGCGATGACGAGGAATACCCAGTACGGCGTGCCCGGGCGCTGCACGCAGAACGCGAAGAGGAGCGTCGGGACCAGCAGCATCGAGGCGCTGACCACGGTCCAGTTGCGGCCACCGAACTTCGGCACGGCGAAGGTGTAGGGCAGCCGGATCAGTGAGCCGATCAGGTT
>DATCYH010000632.1:0-2929 GCA_036570405.1 Nocardioides sp. | reverse complement strand
CTTGCCGTCGACGTACTGCTGCGCCGGAGGGTTCTGCGGCAGGCGGGCGTTCACTTCGACACCTCAACCGGTGCCTGGGCCAGGTGGTCGCCACGCTCGACCGGCGGCGGCCACAGCGTCGAGGGCATCTCGTCGTAGTGGTAGTGCCCGGGAACGCCGTGCCCGGTGACCTCGAGCCGCTTCATCAGGGTGTCCGGCGCCTTGCCGGACTTCAGGATCTCCATGAACGTGTGACCCGTCGAGGGCAGGTCGAACCAGTCGCGCTGCCAGTCGATCTTCACGAGGCCACTGTCCTCGCCCTCGGTGACCCGCTTCAGGCCGAACCAGGATCCGCCGATGCCGAGGATCTCGAACTCCTTGCCGGTCTTGTCGTCGATGATCCCGGCGCGCTGCTTCCAGAAGCCGAGCACCATCGACTTCGTCTCGTCGATCATCGTGCAGACGTAGTCGTAGTGCCAGCCGTCCAGGCCGTCCATCTCGATGCCGATCGCCCAGTCCCGGATCTGCTCGCGCCCGACCGCCATGAAGTGCTCGTCGGGGTGATACATCCAGCCGTACGTCGCGTCCTCGGCATAGAACTCGGCCAGCGGGCGCCAGTCGCCAGAGGCCTCGACGTCGCGGTTGCCCTGGAGCCAACCGGACCAGAACTCCTCGATCTCAGCCCTGCTCAACGATGTGCTCAGTGGTTCGGTCATCTCAATCCTCTTCCAGTGACAGTGCGAAGGCGGGGCAGTAGTGCACGGCCTGGGTCACTGCATGGCGCAGGGACTCGGCCGGGTGGGAATCAAGGACGACGACCACGTCGGCGGCCTCGTCGAAGCCGAAGACGTCGGGTGCCTCGCCCTGGCAGAGCTGGTGGCCCTGGCACACCGAGGTGTCAGCGCGAACCGTGAGGGCGCGCGCGTCCGGCTCGCTCATCGGGTGCGCCTGCGATAGCGGACCCGGCACGGCTGCTCGAGCTGGATCACCATCTTCGAGCAGTCGTCGCGGTAGGAGTCCAGGGGTTGGGCCGGCTCGAACTCGAAGTCACGCAGGATGACGGAGAAGATCGCCTTCATCTGCATCATCGCGAAGGCGTTGCCCACGCAGCGGTGCTTGCCGGCCCCGAACGGGATCCAGGTCCACCGGTTCTGCAGGTCGTCCTGGCGGGGGTCGATGTAGCGGGCCGGGTCGAAGGCCTCGGGCTCAGGGAAGTCCTCGCCGATCCGGTTGGACACCTTGGGCGAGGCGGCGATCAGCGACCCCGCGGGGATGGTGCGGCCCATCAGCTCGAAGTCCTCTCGGACCAGTCGCATCAGGATGATCAGCGGAGGATGCAGCCGCAGCGTCTCCTTCAGGGCGGCCTCCAGCACCGGGATCGAGCGGAGCGCCTGGAAGGAGACCTCGGCAGCGGTGCCGTCGGCGTCCGGGGCATAGAGCTCGTCGAGCTCGTCGACGACCCCGTTCATCACCTCCCTATTGCGCAGCAGCTCGATCATCGCCCAGGACGCCGTGCCGGACGATGTGTGGTGGCCCGCGAACATCAGCGAGATGAAGATCCCGGTCACCATCTCGGCGTCATAGCCCACCGCGATCAGCACGTCGAGCAGGTCGCGGTCCTCCTTGGGGATCGACCCGCCCAAGGACTCGGCCTTGGCCACCCGCGCGGAGATGATCGCCTGCACCTTCTCGACCAGCTCCTCACGAGCCGTGTCCCGGGTCCGGAAGCTGTCGATGTCGGCGTGTGCGTCGACGTAGGCGATGGCATCGGTCCCGTGCTCGAGGCGGTGATAGATCTCGGCGAAGGAGGCGTCGAGCTGGTCGCGGAACGGCTTGCCGATCAGGCAGGAGGAGGTGGTGTAGATGGTCAGCTCGGCGAAGAAGTCGAGCAGGTCGACCTCGCCCTCGTCGCCCCAGTCGGCAACCATCCGGCGGATCTCGGCCTCGATCGTGCGCGCATGGCCGCGCATCATGTCGCCACGCAGTGCCTGGTTCTTCAGCATCTGTTGCCGTTCCTCCGGGGAGGCGTCGAAGACGACGCCCTTGCCGAAGATCGGGGTCATGAACGGATAGGCCGCGGCTTGGTCCAACACGTCCTCAGGTGCGCGGAAGAACGCCTCGTTTGCCTCAGCACCGCTGACCAGGACGACGTCCTTGTCGGCGAGCCGGAAGCGGCCCACCTCACCACACTCCCGCCGCACACGATCAAAGAGCTCGATCGGGTCCACCCGCATCTCGGGCAGGTGGCCGGTCCCGCGCAGGAGCGTGGGCAGCTCCGGCGACTGGTCGTCCAACACGGTGGACACCTCGGGGATCTGGGCCAACGCCGCCGCTCGGGTCGAGTCGAGGTCCTGCAGGGTCATGGTCGCTCCTCCACGGGGGCTTCTGGATTCACATCGATGACTGAGAGGTGTACGCCGCGGGGCGCGGACACGATGGTGGCGATCGCGTCGGCGTGGGCCCGGGCGTGCAGGAAGTTGCCGTGCCGGGCCTGGCCGAACTTGATCCACTGCTCGAGCACGAAGCCGCCGAGCTCGGCGTCCCAGTCGGAACCCATGCCGCTCGCGGTCGGACCGGGACGCACGATCGAGGCCCGGACGCCGCTGCCCTCGAGCTCCATCTGCAGCGCACCGACCATGCCCTCCAGGCCCCACTTGCCGGCCGAATAGGCGGCCATGAACGGCCGGGGGCGCAGTGCCACGTCCGAGGAGACGAAGACCAGGTCACCGCGTTGGCGCTGGACCATCCCCGGCCCGAAGGTGGCGACCAGTCGGTGCGCCCCGACCAGGTTGAGGTTGAGCTCGTCGGCGAAGCGCTGCGCGGAGATGCCGACCAGTGCCCCGGGTGCCACCTTGCCGGCGTTGCTGATCACGACCTCGACCTCGCCGAGATCGGCGGCGACCTTCTCGGCGAAGGCAGCGACCGAGTCGTCGCTGGTCATGTCGAGCGG
>DATCYH010000631.1:0-3165 GCA_036570405.1 Nocardioides sp. | reverse complement strand
ACCTGGGCGTTCGGCTGGTGACGCTGAGCAATGGCTCCGCAACGGTCGCGGAGGCGCTCTTCGACCGTGCGGGGATCCGGAGTCATTTCGAGATGCTTCTCTCGGTCGAGGACGCCGGTCTCTGGAAGCCCGGCGCGGCGGCATACGCCCATGCGCTCGAGCGCAGCGGCGTCGACCCGATGGACGCCATGCTCGTCGCCGTCCATCCGTGGGACATCGACGGCGCCGCACGCGCCGGTCTCGCCACTGCGTGGATCAATCGGACCGGTGGTCCCTACCCCGGCTACTTCAGGGCTCCTGACCTCCGGGTCGGGTCGCTGCCGGAACTGGCCGTCGAGCTCGCCACTTGACCAGGTGCGGCTCCGTGTCGGATCGCCAACGAAGCGTCAGTTGCCTGACACTCGACGCTCGTGACCTTCCCAGAACGGTTCGCGGAGCACCTTGCGTTGCACCTTGCCCACCGGGCTCTTCGGCAGCGGAGTGGTGCGGAACTGAACTGCGCTGGGCTTCTTGTAGGAACCCAGCTGGTCGGCACACAGATCGATGATCTCCTGCTCCGACACTTCGGCACCCTCCTCGATCACGCACAGCGCCATCGAGCTCTCGCCCCAACGCACGTGCGGCACGGAGACCACGGCCACCTCGATGACTGCGGGATGTCCTTGGATCACGTTCTCCAGCTCGGCCGGCCAGATGTTGTAGCCGCCTGAGATGATCATGTCGTCCTTGCGATCGAGGACGTAGAGATAACCGTTCTGGTCGAGCTTCCCGATGTCGCCGGTGAGGACGAACTGGTCCTGGGTCATGCGCTGTGCCGTGGCTTCGGGATTGTCCCAGAAGCCCACCATCTGACCGTCACAGCGGATGGCGATCTCGCCCTCGGATCCGATGTCCAGGACGACCGACGAGTCGTCCGGGTCCCGGATCTGCAAGTAGGCGAACGGAAGTGCTCGACCCGCCGAGCGCAGTGGACTCGAGCCCTCCACGTCGGAGAACCATTCCTGCGGGCCCATCATGCAGACCGGGAGCGCCTCGGTCTGGCCGTAGCCCTGGTAGAGCGTCGGCCCGAAGATCTCGCGAGCGAGCAGTGCCGTCTCGTCCGTGACCGGCGCGCCTCCGAGCTGGATGACCTTGAGATCAGCCCAGTCGTGCTCGCGCGCGGCAGGGACTCGGATCAGTGCGTTCAACATGGCCGGGACGCAGAACATGTAGGAGACGCGCTCACTTGCCATCACGTCGATGACTGCCGCCGGGTCGAACTGGTCGAGCAGGATGTTCACCCCGCCCGACAACCACGTGGGCGTGTAGAGGTAGCCGGACCCATGGGAGATCGGGCCCATGTGAAGGCACGGATCTCCCGCCTGCATCGGTGGGAAGTTGTAGAACCAGTCGCGCCCGGCAGCGAGCCAGGAACGGTGCGTGTAGGCGACGCCCTTCGGCCTCCCGGTCGTTCCGCCCGAATGCCTGATGATGTAGGTGTCGTCGGGGTCGATCGGCACGTCGGGGTCGACGGGGGACTGGGACGCCAGCCACTGCTCATAGGTATGGTCGCGAACCAGCACGTGCTCGAGGTCGGGGAGGTCATCGCGGATCGCTTCGATGTCGGCCGCGTACTGCTCCTCGACCACCACGGCGCGGCAGCCGGTGTGGCCGAGCATGTACTTGTGGCTCTCGACCGCGTTGCGGGCATAGAGCGGGACCCGGACGAGTCCTGCTGCCCCGGCTCCCGCGAACATGTCCTGCGCACCGATCGAGTTGTCCTCGAGCACGCCGACCCGGTCGCCGGGCTGGAGGCCGAGTGCGAGGAGCCCGTTGGCCATCTGCAGACCGCGTTCCCACGCCTCGGCATAAGTCAATCTGACGTCGCCGTGGACGATCGCGGGCCGCCGCGACTTGAACATGGCCGATTGGCGCATCAGTCCTCGAACATCCATCTTCAGGCACTCCTCATGGGCACGGGCGATTCGGACAGGCCTTGCGAAAACATCGTGGGACTTCCTGCGAGGTCAGGACAACGTCATGCCGCCGTCGACGGTCAATATCTGCCCCGTGACGAACGCAGCGTCGGGACCGGTGAGGAATGCGACGGCCCCGGCGATGTCCGAGGCAGCGGCGAAGCGCCGCATCGGAATGCCGCGCAGCGCAGACTTCTCGATGGTCGCGACGTCCACCTTGGCCACGGCCGCGGCCCGGGCAAGGGTGCCGTCGATCATGTCGGTGGGGGTCATCCCAGGTGCAACGCAGTTGACGCGGATCTGGTGGCGCGCCAGCTCCAGTGCCTGCTGTTGGGTCAAGCGTTCGACGGCGCCCTTCGACGCGCAGTAGGCGCCGTAACGGCCGAGGACGCGGTGGCCCGCAGTCGAGGAGAGGTGAACGATCGAGCGTCTCGGTGCGCCGCTCGCAGCCATCGACGGGACCAGTACGGAGGTGAGTCGGTGCAACGTGGTGAGGTTGGTCATCACCGTCTGGTCCCACAGATCGTCCGGGGTCTCGTGCGCCATGTAGGTGTTGGCCTCGCCCGCGCTGCCGTGGTTGTTGACCAACACTGCCAGCGGCCCGAGCTCTCCGGCCGCAGCATCGAGCTGCTCGGCCGTTGTCCGCTCGGTGAGGTCACCGCGGCACGCCACGGCGCGGCCGCCCTGTGACTCGATCTCCTCGACGACCGAGGCCGCTCCCTGCCACCCGCTCGCCTTCTCCGCCGCGAGCAGACTCGACGGCTCACCGGTTCGTTCGTGGACGACGACGGCAAATCCGTCACGAGCCAGCCGCAACGCGATGGCCCGGCCGATGCCGCGCTCTCGCCCGGCACCTGTGACAACTGCGACACCCAGTTCGATGTTCATGTCAACGACCATCCCAAACGGTTGTATGCATACGAACGGACGGGAGAAAATTTCAGCGTGGTCTTGAGTCCAATGGGCTCGCAGCGTAGCAAGGCTGTAGGCAAACGAACAGTATGTTAATGTCCCGATTTCGGGACCAATGAGACGCAGGCCACAGTAGCCGAGATTGCTCCGCCCTGTGGGTCGGCGCCGGGACCGAGTGTGACGCGATGTCGACTACCGGAAGGCTCTGACGATGACCGATGTCTCCGACTGTTGGATTGTCGAGCGGGACGACGCGATCTGCCTGTTGCGGTTCAACGGGGGTCCACGACGTACCGTC
>DATCYH010000630.1:0-5988 GCA_036570405.1 Nocardioides sp. | reverse complement strand
GGAGGAGCCGAGCCCGATCGACAAGGCCAAGCTGGGTCGGCTGCACATCCTTGAGGTGCAGCGGCTGATTCGGTTCATGCCCAAAGTTGTGATCTGCCTGGTCAACGGCTGGGCAGCCGGCGGCGGCCACTCCCTGCACGTGGTGTGCGACCTGACTCTGGCCTCGCGCGAGCACGCACAGTTCAAGCAGACCGACGCGGACGTCGGCTCGTTCGACGGGGGCTTCGGCTCGGCGTACCTCGCCCGTCAGGTCGGGCAGAAGTTCGCCCGCGAGATCTTCTTCCTCGGTGACGTCCACTCCGCTGAGGACATGCACGCGATGGGTGCGGTGAACAAGGTCGTCGCGCACGCGGATCTGGAGAAGGAAGCGCTCGAGTGGGGTCGCAAGATCAACGCCAAGTCCCCGACCGCGCAGCGGATGCTGAAGTATTCGTTCAACCTGATTGACGACGGCCTGGTCGGCCAGCAGCTCTTCGCGGGTGAGACCACGAGGTTGGCCTACATGACCGATGAGGCCGTGGAGGGGCGTGACCAGTTCCTCGAGAAGCGTGAGCCGGACTGGTCGGAGTTCCCCTGGTACTACTGAGTCGTTGCATTTCCGCAGGTCAGGAACGGGTCGCCCCGCGAAAGTCCGCATCTGGTCCGCAAGAAGTCCGCAAGAAACCAGCGGCCGCCGGTCCTGGCCGGCACCCCAGGCCCGCTCCGCACCCTGCTCATCGGCGGACCAGCACCCCACGTGTGCCTTAGATGTCATCCCACGCCATCTCATCAAGCCAGCCGTTCAACTCCTCGCGGATCCCCGCCTGTAGCTGTTGACGCTCGTCATCCTCTGCTGGGAAAGCGCCGACATGCGGCGCGGTGTCGATCTCGTCCTCCCAAGGCTCAACTGGCATGGCCATCTCGATCTCAAGCACTGTGGGACCTTGGCGGATTACGTCTTCACGCATCACCGTGCTGTCTACCTTGCTGGGCGAGAGGGTCACCAGCTCGTCTGCTGCTCGGAGCAGGTGCCTGCTCACGCCGTGCGGATGATCATCCGGGTTCGGCACCGCAAGCACGATGACCTGAACGCCGTGGACCATGTGCCTCCTCGACCGCCTCGGTAAGGTCTTCGTCGCCAGAGACAGGAAGAAGACATCGGCGGCGTCGTTCCGCGTATGCGCAACGAGGTCCAGCCCGATTCGCAGGTCCACGCCCTTCTGCTGCCCATCGACGCCAAAGCTACCGAGGCGCAACTTCACCTTGGGCAGCTCGCCGATGCGCTCCTGCTGAGGATCCGGTACGCCGTCCTTTGCGGAGTCGTACCAGTGGACACGGAGCAGCGGGAGGCCCAGGCTTGTTCAGCCTGGTCGACCAGTGCCTGTATCAGCGCCCGATACTCGACATGGATGCCGTTGCGGAGTGAGGTCCCGGTGATTCGGGTCGCGGCCGAGGCAAGCAGGTAGCCGGCGTCCACGTACAAAGCACAGTTCGACCTCATGTTGCTGTCTTGCCAGCGACGTCCGACCTGTGCCGCGAGTTCACGCGAACCGGGCCGAAGCGGGCGCTTGAGTGGCGCCTTTGCGCGCATGGGTCTGCCCGAACTACGGCAGTGCCCGACGGATCTCACCGATGAGTGTCGGATACGGGTCCTCAAGCGGCTTCCTCTCGGCCCGAAGCTGTTCCCGGATCTTCCGAAGTGGCTCGCCGGCGACGTAGTGGCGCCCCCGGCGCTCGCCGCGAGCGTCCAAGAGCCCGAGCTCGGCCGCGTTTACGAGATCTCTAGTTGCGGTGCGTTCGTCGAGCTCGGTGAGCTTCACGTACGACGGCCGCGTCACCCTGAGCCCGAGGAGGGCGTCGAAGAGAGCGGCGCCGATCCGGTCGTTCAGCCGGTGTTCGCTGATGAGCTCATCGATTCTGCGCCACTGTGTCTCGGCCTCATCGAATCGGCGGCGCATCGTCTGTGCCTGCATGTGGTGCGCTCGCAGATTGAACTTCACCCAGAGGGTCGCGTCGTTGTCCGGGTGCCAGGATCCGCGTCCGGTGGCCGCGAGGACGTCGTAGTAGTCCTGCGTGTTGTTGCCGAGCCACTCCTCGATGCTGGAGAAGGTCGGCTCCACGACCTGGTCTTCTGCCAGCACCATGGTTTGCAGGGCACGAGCCATGCGCCCGTTGCCGTCGCGAAACGGGTGGATCATGACGAGGTTCAGGTGTGCCATGGCGCCCCGCACCAGCGGGTCGTCGGGACTCGGTATGGCGAGCGACTGCGAGAGGGCGCGCATCAGCTCAGGCACCAGACCCCCGTCGGGTCCCTCGTACACGTTGACCCCGCGCTTGTCGTCGCGCACGAAGATCTCGTTGGTGCGGTACCGCCCCGGCGTCTTCGTGAGGTCGTGGTCGAGCAGCATGAAGTGCATGGACCGAAGGACCGCCTCGTCGATCACGAAGCCCGGCTCGGTCGCCACGTTGAGCACATACGTCAGCACGCGCCGGTACGCGAGGATCTCCATCCAGGTGGCCTCGTCCGCGCTGAGCGGCGGCTCGTCATCGACCGCAGCGACGGCGTCCTCGTCGCTGACCGTGTACCCCTCGATGGTGTTGGAGCCCTGGATCGCTCGGGCCGTCGTCGTGCGGCGAAGTAGGCCGTTCCAGCGCTTGGGCACGCGAAGGAAGTCCGCGAGCGAGGCGCGGAAGGCGTGGATCTCGGCGATGACCTGCTGGTCCTCGAGATCTGGGTCTGGGGTGGTGAAGAGAGTCGGCATGTCCGTATGTCCTTTATTAAGTGCCAAGGATAGGCCCGACTCTGTCCCTTTGTCACTTATTAAGCGACAAGCGGACGGCCTGGTTCATTAGATCTGCTGCTGCGGCCCGCGTCCGTCCTCAGCGGTCGGCCACAGGTGGGTGTAGGTGTTCAGCGTGGTGGTCGCCGAGGAGTGCCCGAGCGCCCGCACCTGTGCTGCACGCTGGCGCTCCTGCGTCAGAAGATCAACACGGTCGGACTCACGGCTTCGGAGCGCGACTTCTTCTCCACCTCCAAGGATGGAGCCGAGCGTGCCTTGAAGAAGGGCTACTTCAAGACGCTCGACCGCAAGCGGTTCGGCGCGTAGCCCGAACCGCTCACCTGAGAGACGGCAGGACGTACGTCGAGCACGGTTGGGAATAGGCGAGGGAGTGGGACGGCGCGACTCGCGAGAAACTCGAGACCCCGGGGCTCGGTACGCCGGGCCCAGCGCGCTACACCTTCAGCTTGTTGACCTGCATCGTGATGTCGTCGCCGTTCCTCTCGACGAACACGATCTCGCCGAACTCCAGGTTCAACCAGCAGTCGGTCTCCTCCGTCAGCGGCTCGGAGGCGAAGATCACCGAGGTGGCCTCCTCGACCGGAGTCACGTCCACGTTGTACGACGACTCGTGCTCGGAGAAGTTGCGTCCGACCAGCAGGTACATCGGTTCCAGGAGCATACCGAGAGCCAGCTCCGGGGTTCCGGGCTCGGCCGTGCGCAGCTCACGCCAGTCGCCCTCCGGCTCGGGTTCGCCGTTGTGCCCCAGGCCGAAGTTGACCCCGATGATCCGGTTGGGAGCGACCAGAGCGATCTTCAGCTTGGTCAGCTCCATCAGGTCGAGCTTCTTCCTCGCGTCGATGATTAGCTCCAGCATCCTCTCGAAAGCACGCTGCACGTCCTCGTCGGTGTCACCTTCGAGCAGGGACAGCAGGAGCACGTAGAGGAACTCGGTGTCGGTCGTGCCCCGCATCTGCTTGAGGAACTCGTCCTTGCAATGCTGCAACAGCTCCCGTTGCAGGATCATCCAGTGCGTCAGGTCGCCGTTCTGGGCAATGATCCAGTCAGTCCCGGCGTACGAATAGGGGTGGCAGTTCTCGTCGGCCAGAACCGTCTTCGAGTTGTAGGCCGCCGCCCTGACGTGAGCCAGCATCGTGTTGACCTGGAGGCTGGGGATCAACCCGTCGACGTTGTCATCGTAGAACGCCGCCATCGGCCGGTGATAGAGCAGTGGCGCCTCGGGGTTCAGCAGGTGCTCGCCCCATGCCCCGAAGCCCCAGCCCGCCAGCTGGAGGTCGGGATGGGCCTCGGGATCAAGGGACTGGTTGATCAGGCTGTTGGCCGGTTCCGTGAGCAGGCTGGCCAGCGGGATCTCCGGGCCGATGTAGGCAAGAACGCGACACATGAGACTTCCTCACTCAGGGGGGATGCTGCATGGACATTCACCTGACGCCGACTTGCGTGGTGCCCGAGCGCTGTGGGTTCGCCACGGCCCGTTGCCCGGATCAGGAATCACTCCACCCTACGGCCGGGTGGTGAACCTGTGGACCGGGTCACCGCCGGCACCGTCGCCGCTTAGGGTGTCGGGGTGAAGATCGTGGTCCTGACCGGCGCCGGCATCTCGGCGGAGAGTGGCGTGCCCACCTTCCGTGACTCTGACGGTCTGTGGGAGGGGCACAACGTCGAGGACGTGGCAACGCCCGAGGCCTACGAACATCGCCCGTCGTTCGTGCAGAAGTTCTATGACGAGCGGCGAGCGTTCCTGTCGAAGGTCGAGCCGAACGCCGCCCACGTGGCGCTCGGCCGGCTCAGTGAGCTGATCGGGTCGGACCTGACCCTGGTCACCCAGAACATTGACGACCTGCACGAGCGCGGCGGAGCCCACGACGTGGTGCACATGCACGGTGAGCTGCTTTCGGCGCTCTGCCGCGCGTGCACTGGCCGTACGCCGTGGCACAAGGAGCTCAGTGACTTCCCGCCCTGTCCGCGGTGCGGGGTCTCCGAGCTGCGACCCGACGTGGTCTGGTTCGGAGAGATCCCCTACGAGATGGGCCGGATCCAGGCGGCTCTCATGCGCGCTGACCTGTTCGTCTCCGTCGGCACCTCGGGCGCGGTCTATCCGGCGGCCGGCTTCGTGCAGATGGCCAAGGCCTGCGGCGCCAGGACGCTCGAGCTCAACCTGGTTCCCAGCGAGGGTACGGCGTTCTTCGACGAGGCCCGTCACGGCTTGGCCGGGGAACTCGTGCCGTCCTGGGTCGACGAGGTCATTGCCTGATCGGCTCGTTCACTACTGCTCCACGAGAAGTCAGAGCGTGAGTGCGCGGTTCACCCAGGTCGATGAGATGACCATCCCGACCTTCTCGTAGAGCCCCAGCGCACCGGTGCGTGAGTCGGTGCTCAGCTCGGAGCGGGTGGCGCCATGCGCGCGGGCGTGCTCGAACGCATCGGCCAGCATCGCCTGGGCCAGTCCTCGACCTCTGTCGGCCTTGCGCACGGCGATCCGGTCCACATAGCCGCAGTCGTCAGCAAGCACGATGTGGCAGGCGCCGATGATCTCGTCACTCGGTCCGGCCAGCACCCGCAGGTTCCACGGTTGGTGTCCGGGTCGGTCCACGACGGACGCGACGAAGTCCTGGAACGGCTCGCGGGGCCGCTCGGACCACTCCAGGAACGCGTCTTCCAGGACGGTCCAGGCAGCTCTGAGGTCTTCGTCGCGGGCGTCGCGCAGCACGTGGCCCTCGGGCAGCGGGCGCTCGGGGATCGAGGTGGCGGGCGGCAGCACGAGGATCCACGACGTCCACCGGACGGCGTACCCGCGCGCGGCCAGGAACCGGTCTGCGGGGGATCCCAGCGGCACCGGCATCCCGATCACCGCGGCGCCGGCTGAGCGGCAGCGGTCCTCGAGCCATTGGGCCAGGAACGTGCCGATTCCGCGGCCATGGACCACGGGATCGACCGCGGCGTCCCCGCGATCGTGGCCGGAGTGCTCCGCATAGCCGAGGAGGCGCGGCCCGTCGAATACGCCGATCGTGGCGGCGGAGATGTCGAAGCTGGGGCGCTGCCAGTCGGCGACGATGTCGGCTTCCTCGATCGCCACGGTGCCCGTGTCGGCGAGCTCCTCGGCAGCCATCACGGCGGTGACGGCGGCTGCGTCGGCGAGGGTGAGGGGGCGCGAGGTGAGGGCGTCAGGAAGGCGCATGTCGATGATTGTCGGCCTTCGTCCGGCGAC
>DATCYH010000629.1:0-3266 GCA_036570405.1 Nocardioides sp. | reverse complement strand
CTCCGCGAAGGGTGAGGTGCTCGGCATCCCGTTCGTGATGGCGAGCATCTGGCTGGCCTTGGAGGCCCTGCGTGTGCTGGAGCGCTCGCGGTGGTCCGCGACCGCGCTCGCCTTCGTCGCAGGAATGCTCGGCGCGATGGCCATGGGCCTGAAGCAGAACATGGTCACCGGGCTCGCCTTCGGCGGCTTCCTGCTGCTCACATCAGCAATCCGCCGCGAGATCACCTGGCCCTCGTTCGGACGCTTGGCGAGCGCCGCACTGGTGGGCGTTGCCATCCCGTTCGCGGTGGTGATCGGCTGGTGCCTCGCAGTGGGGGTCGAGCTCGACGTGCTCTGGTACTCGGTCTACGGCTTCCGCGCCGATGCCATCGGCGTGATCTCGGACCAGGTGTTGGGCAGGTCGAAATGGCGAGCCCTCATCCTCGGTCTCTACTTCCTGCTCACCGGCATGGCATTGATCGCGGCCTGGTTGGCGATCAACGCTCGCTCGGCCTGGCGACGCCACCCGTCGGTGACCGTGGCGACGCTGGCCATCATCTTCATCGACCTGACCAGCCTGATCCTCGGCGGCAGCTTCTGGCGCCCCTACCTGCACCTGCTCACCCCCGGCGTCGTCCTGGCCACGGCGCTGCTGGCGGGCAGCGCAGGCCGCACGCTGGTCTGGACCCGACGACTCACGGCGTACGCCGTCGCCTCGGCCGCCGTGGCCTTGGTCGTGTGGTGCACCCAGAACCAGTTCGCCGGGACCTCACCGGAGGCCGAGCTCACCGGCGAGGCGATCGGCGCCTCCTCGAGACCGGGCGACACGATCGTCATCCACGGTGGGCGCGCCGACCTCGTGATGGCGTCCGGGCTGGAGTCGCCCTACACCTATCTGTGGAGCCTGCCGATGCGCACCCTGGACCCGGACCGGGCCGAGATGGTCGCACTGCTGCGCAGTGGCGATCGACCGACCTGGTTCGTCGAGTGGGTCGATCGCGACCACTGGAGCACCGAGGGGCTGCACGACTTCAACGCCGCGCTGGAGATCTTCTACGAGCAGCGCGGGGTGGGTTGTCACGACGAGCCGATCTATCTGCGTCGCGACGTCGAGCGACCGGCCCTCGAGCTCGAGTGCGGCACGAACTGGCGCTACTGGTCGCGTCGCTGAACCCCCTCGAGACCGCTGCACATGCAGAACGGCCCGCAACGCTCTCGCGTTGCGGGCCGTTCAGTGGTTCAGCCGTGGATCAGTGGCCGTGCCCGTGGCCGTGACCGGCCGCGGATGCGTCGTCCTCTTCCACGGGCTTCTCGACGATCAGTGTCTCGGTCGTCAGCAGCATCGCTGCGATCGAGGTCGCGTTGACCAGCGCGGAGCGGGTCACCTTGACCGGGTCCAGCACGCCCTGGGCGACCAGGTCGCCGTATTCGCCGGTGGCCGCGTTGTAGCCATTGCCGACGCCGAGCTCGCGGACCTTGGAGGTCACGACGTAGCCGTTCTCGCCACCGTTCTCGGCGATCCAGCGCAGCGGCTCGTCGGCAGCCTTGCGGACCACGCGGACGCCGACTGCCTCGTCACCGACGAGACCGAGGTCGTTGTCCAGCACGGAGACGGCGTGGATCAGTGCCGAGCCACCGCCGGGGACGATGCCCTCCTCGATCGCGGCGCGCGTCGCGGAGACGGCGTCCTCGATGCGGTGCTTCTTCTCCTTGAGCTCCACCTCGGTGGCCGCGCCGACCTTGATCACGCAGACGCCGCCGGCCAGCTTCGCGAGGCGCTCCTGGAGCTTCTCGCGGTCCCAGTCGGAGTCGCTGTTCTCGATCTCCGCCTTGATCTGGCTGACCCGACCCTCGACCTCGGATGCGTCGCCCGCACCGTCGACGATGGTCGTGTTGTCCTTGGTGACCACGACGCGACGGGCCTGCCCGAGCACCTCGAGGCCGACCTGGTCGAGCTTGAGGCCGATCTCCGGTGCGATGACCTGGCCACCGGTGAGGGTGGCGATGTCCTGGAGCATGGCCTTGCGACGGTCACCGAAGGCAGGCGCCTTGACGGCGACCGCGTTGAAGGTGCCCTTGATCTTGTTGACGACCAGCGTCGACAGCGCCTCGCCCTCGACGTCCTCGGCGAGGATGAAGAGCGGCTTGCCGGTCGCGATGACCTTCTCCAGCAGCGGGAGCATCTCGGCGATCGCCGAGATCTTGCCCTGGTGCAGGAGGATGTAGGGGTCGTCCAGGACGGCCTCCATGCGCTCCGCGTCGGTCACGAAGTATTGCGACAGGTAGCCCTTGTCGAACTGCATGCCCTCGGTGAAGTCGAGCTCGGTGCCCATGGTGTTGGACTCCTCGACGGTGATGACACCGTCCTTGCCGACCTTGTCGAAGGCCTGCGCAAGCAGGTCACCGATGTGGCTGTCGCGGCTCGAGATGGTGGCCACCGAGGCCATGTCCTCGACCGACTCGACCTCACGGGCGGCCTCGAGGAGCGCCTCACCGACGGCAGCGGCCGCGGCGTCCATGCCCCGCTTGAGGCCCATCGGGTTCACGCCGGCAGCAACCGCGCGCAGACCCTCGTGGACCATCGCCTGGGCGAGCACGGTGGCGGTGGTGGTGCCGTCACCGACAATGTCGTTGGTCTTGGTGGCAACTTCCTTGGTCAGCTGCGCACCGAGGTTCTCGAACGGGTCGTCGAGCTCGACCTCGCGGGCCACGGTCACACCATCGTTGGTGATGGTGGGCGCGCCCCACTTCTTGTCCAGCACGACGTAGCGGCCCTTGGGGCCAAGCGTCACCTTGACCGCGTTGGCCAGGGCGTCGACGCCCCGCTCCAACGCGCGGCGCGCGTTCTCATCGAACTCAAGAATCTTCGGCATGTGTTTCTCCTCAAAAGAGTTCGGGTCGAGTGCTCAGCGGGGTGCCGGGGCATCCACGCGAGCACTCGACCCGTGGGAAATCAGGAAACGACGATGGCGAGGACGTCGCGGGCGTTCAGGATCAGGTACTCGTCGCCGCCGTACTTGACCTCGGTGCCGCCGTACTTGCTGTAGATGACCTTGTCACCCACGGCGATGTCCATGGGAACGCGCTCGTCGCCGTCCTCGTTGAAGCGGCCGGGGCCAACAGCCACGACCTCGCCCTCCTGGGGCTTCTCCTTGGCGGTGTCGGGGATGACCAGGCCAGATGCCGTGGTCTGCTCCGCCTCGACCTGCTTGACGATGATGCGGTCCTCGAGAGGCTTGATGTTGACCGACACGTGTCGACCTCCACTTTCTCCACTTGGTGTTTCA
>DATCYH010000628.1:0-3476 GCA_036570405.1 Nocardioides sp. | reverse complement strand
CACCAAGGCCACCGACGTCGGCTGGCAGGTGGTCGCCACGGACAACTGGGTCGGTGGCAACATCCCCTCCGCCACGGTCTACTACCCCTCGCGCCTCAAGGACGCTGCCAAGCTCTTGGCCAAGGACCTCGGCATCGAGCGAACCGTGCCCGCTGTCGACCCGATGCGTGGCGACCGGCTCACCGTGATCCTCACCGCCGACTACGGATCCTGACCGCGAACCTGCAGTTGTTGTCGCGCGAACCTGCGATTGTTGCGCGTCGAGCCGGCAGTTGTTGTGGCGCGAACTGGCAGTTGTTGATGCTTGAGCCTGCAGTTGTTGCGGTGGCATCGGACAACAAGTGCAGGTTGGACGCGCAACAAGTGCAGGTTCGTCGAGCAACAAGTGCAGGTTGGTCAGAGGCGAGTGTCCGCGGCGTCGGCGGTGAGCTGACGCAGCAGATCGAGTACGCCGTCAGGCCCGTCGACGGCGATGTCGGCCAAGTTGCGCAGCGCGCCCTGTTCTGACGAGGACGAGCAGACCAGCAGAGTCGGCATGCCAGTGTCGCGGAACTCCCGGACGGCGACGAACGCCTCGACATCGCCCAGGTCGTCGCCGGCGAACAGGAAGCCCCCGGCCTGCTGCTCGCGAGCGACCGTCCGGACCGCATCGCCCTTGTTCGTGCCGGGTGCGCGGACCTCGATCACGCTGCGCCCGGGCTCGACGGTGAGGTCGTTGGCGGCCGCGAGGTCGGCCAGCGGCTTGCTGAGACGTTCGAAGGCCGCCTCGGCGTCGGGGAGGCGCCGGGTGTGGATGGCGACGGCCAGCCCCTTCTCCTCGACGAAGGCGTCGAAGGCGTCCGCTCGGCGCAGCGTCGAGGGGAGTGAACGCAGGAAGTTGCCCAGGCCGCGCGGCGGTCGCGGCGAGATGATCCGGCGTGAGGTGGAGGACCAGCGCTCGTTGCCGTACTGCCCGAAGACGTGCAGTTCCTTGCCGTGCTCGCCGATCGCGTCACCGACGGCGTCCAGTCCGCCGAGCGCCAAGGCTTGGCGGGCCGGACGCCCGGTGATGATCGCGATCGCCTTGGCCACCTCCGCCAGATCGACGAGGACCGCGGAGGCATCGGGGTGGATGCGTGCTCGGGTCGGGTCCTCCACGATTGGGGAGAGAGTGCCGTCCATGTCGAGTCCGATGACTGACTCGGCGAGCGCCCGCACCAAGGCGGCGTACCGGTTCTCGGCATTGGCGGAGATGAACTCCATGACAGCAAGCCAACCACATCGGCTCCGGGGGCGTGGGTGCTCCAGATCGAGATGTCCAGATCGCGGACACGATGTGCGCATCGTGAGACGCGCTGCGTAGTGTTGCGATCAGCTCATCGAGAGGGACTGAGGGAACGGCCCAGTGAAGTCCCGGCAACCGCCACGAGTCCCCTGATCCGCCCGTCGGACCAGTCGTGGAAACGGTGCTAATTCCGGCCCACGGCGAGATACGACGCGGGGAAGATGAGAAGGAGGACTCATGAGCGCAGCAACCGTAGAGGCCAAGAAGACCCTGCGAGACGGCGCCTTCGGGCATGCCACGGCCCTCTCGTGCCGCGAGTGCGGGCACCAGATCGAGCTCGGGCCGCACTATGCCTGTCCGGAGTGCTTCGGACCGCTAGAGATCGCCTACGACTTCCCCGCCGTCACGAGAGCGGAGATCGAGGCCGGACCGCGCAACATCTGGCGCTACAAGGCGCTGCTGCCGGTGCCCAGCGACATCGAGCAGAGCCCCAACATGGAGCCCGGCTTCACCCGGCTGCTGAAGGCCAACAACCTGGGCCGCGAACTGGGCATCGACAACCTGTGGGTCAAGGACGACTCGACGAACCCGACCAACTCCTTCAAGGACCGCGTGGTCGCCTGCGCTCTGAGCGCCGCCCGCGAGCTGGACGCGAAGGTCTTCGCCTGCCCCTCCACCGGCAACCTCGCCAACGCCGTCGCCGCAGCTGGAGCCCGGGCGGGCATCAAGACCGTGGTCTTCATCCCGAGCAACCTCGAGCAGCCCAAGCAGGTGAACTCCGCGATCTACACCGAGAACCTGATCGCTGTCGAGGGCAACTATGACGACGTCAACAAGCTCGCCTCCGAGATCGCCGGCGAGGAGGACGGATGGGCGTTCGTGAACGTCAACGTCCGCCCCTACTACGCCGAGGGATCCAAGACCCTGGGTTATGAGATCGCCGAGCAGCTCGGCTGGCGCCTTCCCGACCAGATCGTCATCCCGGTCGCCTCGGGCTCCCAGTTGACCAAGGTCGACAAGGCCTTCCAGGAGCTGATCAAGCTCGGCCTCGTCGAGGACAAGCCCTACCGCGTGTTCGGTGCGCAGGCCGAGGGCTGCTCGCCGGTCTCGGCAGCGTTCAAGGCCGGAGTCGACGCGATCCGTCCGGTCAAGCCCGACACCATCGCCAAGTCACTGGCGATCGGCAACCCCGCCGACGGTATCTATGTGCTCGACGTCTGCAACCGCACCGGCGGTGCGGTTGAGGATGTCACCGACGACCAGGTCCGCGACGCGATCGTTCTGTTGGCCCGCACCGAGGGTGTCTTCACCGAGACCGCCGGCGGCACCACGGTCGGCGTGCTCAAGAAGCTCGTCGAGACGGGTCAGCTCGACACCTCGCTCGAGACTGTGGTGATCAACACCGGCCACGGACTCAAGACCCTCGACGCGATCTCTGACCGGGTCGGTGCCCGGGCCACGATCGCGCCGTCGTACGACGCCTTCGTCGCCGCCAAAATCATCTGATCACCGCAGCAAAGGAATCCCATGAGCGTCTCCGTCCGCATCCCCACGATCCTGCGCACCTACACCGGTGGTGAGTCCGAGGTGAGCGCCCAGGGCGAGACCCTGTCGGCGGTCCTCGACGACCTCGACGCCAACCACGCCGGCATCAAGGCGCGCATCCTCGACGACAACGGTGCGCTGCGTCGCTTCGTCAACGTCTACGTCGGCAACGAGGACGTCCGCTTCCTCGACAACCTCGACACCCCGACCCCGAACGGCGCGCAGGTGTCAGTGATTCCTGCCGTCGCCGGCGGTTGCTGATCTCGACCTTCGAGCGCCGCTCACCCGGACCGGGTGGGCGGCGCTTCGCATTCCCGGGCGCTCCGGCGCTACGACTAGGCAGGTGCTCGCCGCGTTCGTCCCAGGGTCCCGAGGGGCATGAGGACTGCAACCGCGCGACTCAACTGGCCGCGAGGTGCTGGGCGAACCGTCCCGGAGTCTCACCGAACTCGCGGGTGAATGCCGCCACGAACGAGGACGCGCTGGAATAGCCGACGAGGTGAGCGGTCTCGGTGACCGAGTGGCCGTGCAGGAGGGCCGCGGCCGCCTTGAGCCGGATCCGGGTGCGCAGGGCGGTGAACGACGCATCGAACTCGCGCTCGATGTCGCGTTGCAGGGTCTTGGTGCTGACGTGCAGGCGAGCGGCCCAGTCGGCCAGGCCGGTGCA
>DATCYH010000627.1:0-7848 GCA_036570405.1 Nocardioides sp. | reverse complement strand
CAGACCGCCCTGAGTGCACCGGATCGGTGAGCATCCTGCGGCACTGCTCGAGCCGTCGCGTACGGATCCAGGTCGACACGCTGCTGCCCTCGGTCTGAAACAGCTGATGGAGCTGGCGCACCGAGATGTAGTGGGCTGCCGCGATCTGGCCCGGCGACAACGAGTCATCGTCGAGGTTGGCTTCGATGAAGTGCTTGATCTGGCTCAGCAGCCTCCGCCGCGGCTCGTTCGCACCTTCCAGTCCGATGTCGAGCTCGCTGGCGAACAACGTGGTCACCAGGTCGATCGTCGTGTGAGCGAGGCGGAGCGCCGAAACACCCTGGAGCGACTCGAAGTTCTTCGCCATCCTCAGCAGGAACGGGCTGACCACCTGGCACAGCGCAAGGTCGGCCGGCAGGCGGGTGGCAGTGAGCTCTCTGAGGTCCTCGGTCGACAGATCGATGGACGTCCGGGGAAACATCAGCACGATGTGCCGCATGTAGTCGTCGGACAGCAAGGTGTAGGGCCGAGTGGTGTCGTAGATCGCGATGTCACCAGGAGTGAGCAACGCCTCCTTGCCGTCCTGGAGGAGCAGGCTGCTTCCCCGCAGCTGCATGGAGAGCTTGTAGAAGTCACGCCCGGACCGTGCCACCAGCTCAGGGGTACGGACGACCGCATGCTGGCTAACGCTGATGTCGAACATCGCCAAGCAGTCGATCCGCTTGGCGCGCAAGTCGCCATGGAACGTGTCAGGACGATCGGTCTGTACGTCCAGGGGTACGAAGCTCTCGGAGACGTGGCGGCGCCAGTCGTGAAAATCGGCCGTGCTGAATGTCTCGACTCCGTTGGACGTCCCCGGCATGCTGTCCACCGTCATGGAACCTCCGGTGTGGTGTTGATGTGCCCAAAGTATGCGCCACATGGTGTGACGGATGCCACAATCTGCTGGGATTTCAGCATTTGACGTAAACAGGCATGCGCGCTACGACAAGTTTCAGGCTGGCGTCGCAGACGTTCCCATGTAGGCGCTGTGCAGCAGGTCGGGGTCGTCGACCAACGTCTGAGCTGGGCCCGAGTACGTCAGTCGCCCACCGGTGATGACGGCCGCTCCGGTCGAGATCCCCAGCGCCATCTGGGCGAACTGCTCGACGAGCAGGACGCCCATACCGTCTTCGGCAAATGCCGTCATCATGGGCAGCAGGCGCCCGAAGACCGCCGGTGCAAGGCCCAGCGACATCTCGTCGACGAGCATGAACCGCGGTGCGGTGACGAGTGCGCGAGCCAGCACCAGCATCTGCTGCTCACCGCCCGAGAGCAGGGTCGCGTCGCTGTCCCGGCGCTTGGCGAGCTCCGGAAACAGGTCGAAGGCGCGCTCGATCTCGGATGCGGATCGGGTTGCGACCCTCAGGTTCTCCATCACGCTCAGCGACCCGAAGACCGTACGCCCCTGCTCGACGTGCACGATGCCGAGGCGCCGTCTGTCGACCTTGCTGAGCTTGGTGATGTCGTGGCCGTCGCAGCTGATCGCGCCTCCTGACGTGACGACGAGCCCGGACACGGCCTCGAGAAGAGTCGTCTTGCCCGCGCCGTTGGGACCGACGAGCGTCGTCACCTCACCGGGGCGGACGCGAATCGTGACATCGGAGACGATCCGTCCCCCTGAACGGTCGACGCAGACGCCGTCGAGGAACAGCTCGCTGCTCATACCGTCACCTCTCCCATGTAGGCCTTCATCACGGCGGGATCTCGCAGCACCACTTCGTGGGGGCCGGCAGCGATGACGCGGCCGAAGTTGAGGACCACCAACGACGTACAGACAGACCTCACCAGGTCGAGGTCGTGTTCGATGAGCAGCACCGAGGTGCCGAACTTCGCAGGCACGGCCTGCAGGTGCTGCCCGAACCGGAGGTGCTCCTCGTGGGACAGCCCAGCCGCAGGCTCGTCCAGGAGCAGGACGCGGGGTCGGCTCAGCACGTGCGCCGCCACCTCCACGAGGCGACGCGTGCCCAGGTCGACATCTGCCAGGCGAGCGTGCGCCGGCGGGCAGTCGAAGTGGCTCAGGACCGCGTTGATCTCCGAGCGGCTGTGCCGGCCGCGTGCGACGAGGCATACGAATGCACCGACGGTGATGCCCGGCGGGACTCGGTCCTGTTGGAACGTGCGCCGCAGCCCGGCCCTCGCCCGCCCGGTCGGACGCATCCGGGTCAGGTCCCGGTCGTCGAGGTCGATGCTCCCCGACGCAGGAACGGTGAACCCGGTGAGCACGTCGACCAGGGAGGACTTGCCTGCGCCGTTCGGGCCGATCAGGCCGATGATCGCCCCCTGCGGGATGTCGATGTCGACATCGTCGAGAGCGGTGACGGCACCGAACGACAGCGTGATGCCTCGCGCTCGAAGCGCCACGGCGGCGGTCTCCGGGCGCTCCGGAGGCGGCGACCCGGCCGCGCCATCGTCAAGCGGAACCTCTGCTGATGCCTCAGGCGCGGGATCCGTACTGCCGGGAACATGGCGCCGGCCAACCAACCTCTGGACGTTGTCCCCGATGCTGTTGCCGGAGGCAACCGCCTGAATCCCTGCCAGGCCGAAGACCACGAGTGCCCAGTCCTGCGGGATGCCCCAGGACTTGAAAAGCTCGGGGATGCCGACCCATAGAACGCCGCCGATGACCGCGGCGCTGACAGCCTGCGCACCGACCAGGACGGCGAGCACGTACAGAGCGAGCGAGGACGTGGGTTCGAAGCTGCTCGGGTAGAGGACGCCGACCTGACCGGCCGTCACTCCCCCGCTGATCCCGGCAAGCAGGGCACTGACGCCGAAGGCCGTCGTCTTCGCGTAAGGAACGCTCACCCCGGCCGCGGCGGCGCCACGTTCGGAGTAGGCCACAGCACGCCAGCTCGAGCCGACCCTGGTCCGATCGAGGTACGCGACCAGCAGACCCGATGCGATCAGGAATGCAGCGGAGAGCACGAAGTAGTCCTCGTCGGAGACGGCTGCGACCGGACGATCGATGTACAGACCCTCGTTGATCCCGGGGAACTGGGTGAGGCCGAGGGTCAGTCGAAGCGCGGCCGCGAACCCGAGAGTGACCACGGCCAGGTTGACGCCGCGCAGTCGCAAGGCGGGAATGCCGATCACGACTCCGACGAGCCCGGCTGCCGCGCCGCCGAGGATGACCCACACGATGAACCCGCCGGGCGCCTGCCACTCATTGAGCTGGGCCACGACAGCGGCACCCACGGCGGCGAACGACAGCTGGCAGAGCGAGATCATGCCCGCTCGGCCCGAGACCACACCGATGCCGACGAGCGCGATGGCGGCCGTGACGACGCTGATGCCGAGAAACACCATGTACGGCGACAGCACCCGGCTGCCGACAACCGCCGCCACGAGTGCAAGGACTGCCAGGGCCGCCGGGGCGAACGGTGACTCCACCAGCCCCTGGCGGAGCGATCCGGCCGAGCGGTCCGCAGGCGGCTCGGTCTGAGGCGAATCGCCGATGCCAGAACTCGTGGGCTCGCTCTCAACGTGCGACATCCCACACCTCCTTACGCTCGCTCCACAGCAGGAGCACGAGGATCGCGACGAATGGAATCCAGAACTTGATGACAGAGAGATCGTTGAACTGGGCCAGCGCGCCTTGCAGCATGCCGAGCCCGATGCCGCCGACAACCGCCAGCCACACCGAGCGGAACGCGCCGAGCAGGGCGGCCGCCGCCGATGGCACGACCAGCATCGACAACGAGTACTGATCGTTCGTCTGTGTGGGGGCGACGAGGGCCACCGCGACGGCCGCAACCAGGCCCGTCGCCATCCATACCCCGATCGTGAGCATCCGGGAAGGGACTCCCAACAGCTCCGCCGTCGTCGGTCGTTCGGCGAGAGCACGGAGAAGTACGCCCACGTCGGTCTTCCTGAGGAGCACGGTCGCCACGGCAGCGGTGACGAGCGCCATCGAGCACATGATCAGTCCGACCCAGGTCACGACGGTTCCACCGACCTCGAACGCGGCGCCGTGGACGATCGGGGTGATGGTCTTCGGCTTGGTGCCGAAGGCGATGAACGACGCCGACAGCGTGAGCAGAAGGGCAGCGATCGAGACGGCGGAGCGCCGCGTGATGTCGGCCTCCGGCATCCACTTCGCGACGACCGCGCCGAGGATGCCGGAGGCGACTGTTCCCACAAGCACTCCGCAGGCGATCGCCAACGAGACCGGGAGGCCTAGATCGGCGAGCGTCACTGCCGCGTACGTGCCAAACATCGCGAATGCGACCTGCGCGAAGTTCACCACCCGCGCCAGTTGTGCCATCAGTGTCAGGCAGACGGCCACCGTGGCGTAGAGGCCACCGAGCGCCAGCCCGCTCATTGCTCCTGAGAACACCGCAGCCTCGCTTAGTTCTGCTCGACGACGAGCCAGTCGTCAGCTGCGTTCGACCAGGCACCGTTCTCCAGCACCACCGGGAAGCCGGCGTGGTTGGGGTTGTGGCTGTCGCCGGTCCCGAACTCGTACGGCGTGCCGACCATCTCGTTCTCGATCGGCTCCATGTTCTGCAGCGCCTCGGTGACCGACTCTCGGGTGATGTCACCCTTGATCGACTTCAGCACCTCGACCAGGTAGGTGGCCGAGAGGTAGCCGCCCTGGGAGAAGGACGTCAGCGCCAGATCATTTTGCGTCATGAGGTCGCGCCAGTCCTTGTTGGCCGTGGCGCTGGGGTCGGTGAACGGCAGGAACTCTGCGGGCAGATAGACCTTCTGGCCCGCCGGCGCTGCCTTGGCGAACTGCTGGGAATAGACCGAGGTCAGGAACAGCCACGTGACGTCGGTGATGTTCTGGGCCCTCGCTGCCTTGAGCAGGCCCAGCGCGTCCGGCTCCACGAAGTTCGTGAAGACGGCGTCGCAGCCCTCCTTCTTGATCTTCACCGCTTGGGGCGTGTAGTCGGCGTTGCCGTAGGGAACGCTGTCATCGAAGAAGACGAGCTCCTTGCCGGTCGCCTTGCTCCACGCGTCGATGGACGCCTGGTAGGCGGGCTTGGTCGCGCCCGTGATGGAGACGAACCCACAGATCTTCTTCAGACCGAGGTTCTCCGATCCGATCGTCAGCGTCATCTGCGAGTCGAGGAACGGGCCAGCGTTCACGGGCGCCATCACCGGGCTGGAGAAGCAACCCGGTCCGACTCCGGTGCCGACGACATTCATGATCTTCTGCTGCTCGTAGAACCTGCCGTTGACGTCGCAGTCGACCAGGCTCGCGCCGCCGACCAGGGCGACGGCCTCCTTCGTGGCGACGAGCTCGCGTGCCAGCTGCGTCGCGGTCGCGGGGTCGGCCTTGTCGTCCGCCGCCGTGTACTGGATCTTGCGACCGTTGATGCCGCCATCGGCGTTGACCCGGTCGAATACCGCCTTCGCTGCAGCAGAGGCCTCCGGGAACGTAGCCGGGCCGCTGAGGGCGTTGACCGAGCCGAGGACGATGGGATCGTCGGAGCCGGAGCTTCCGGCGCTGCCACCGCAGCCGCTGAGTCCAGCAGCGGCGGCCAGGGCCGTCGCGAGGACGAGAATTCGCTTCATGTTGATGAGCCTTTCGATAGGACACCGGAACCCGATCAGCGCCAGCGTCCTCGCCAAGGTAGAAAGAAGTGACCCTTCGGGGCTTGGCTGAGCGGGTAGGGAAGTTGACACTGCGGGCACACCGTGACCGGCGTCACGTGCGTCGTCCATGAATCAGACGTCTGGTTTGCCGGCGGACATCAGGGTGGACACCCTCAGCGGCCGACGATCATGCCTTCGACTTCGCCGAGCGTGATCGCGCCGGCGGTGGCGCGCAGCGTGACGGTGTCGCCGTCCTGCAGATAGGTGCGGGTGGCGCCGTCGGCGAGGGTGAACGCCTGGGTGCCACCCCAGGACAGTTCCAGGAGCGATCCGCGTTGGTCGCGATCGGGGCCGGAGATCGTGCCGGATCCGTAGAGGTCACCCGTGCGCAGTGACGCGCCGTTGACCGTCATGTGGGCGAGCATCTGGGCCGGTGACCAGTACATCGAGGCGTAGGGCGGCCGTGACACCACCGAGCCGTTGATGACGACCTCGAGGTCGATCGCGTAGCCGGCAGGTTCGGCGACCCGCAGGTAGTCCAGCGGCTCAGGATCCTGTCCAGGCAGCGGCACGCGGGCATCCTGGATCGCCGCGAGCGGGGTGACCCACGGCGAGACCGACGTCGCGAACGACTTGCCCAGGAACGGGCCCAGCGGGACGTACTCCCAGGCTTGGATGTCGCGGGCCGACCAGTCGTTGAGCAGTGTGACGCCGAAGACGTGGTCGGCGAACGCGTCCACGGACACCGACTCCCCCAACGTGCTGGGGACCCCGACGACGAACCCCAGCTCGGCCTCGATGTCCAGCGCCTGCGACGGCCCGAACCCCGGGCCCACGTCAGATCCGGGGCGGCGCTGACCGTGAGGTCGCACGATCGGTGTGCCCGATGGGACGACCGTGCCGGCACGACCGTGGTAGCCGACTGGGAGGTGGCGCCAGTTGGGCAGCAATGGTTCGGCGTCGGGCCGGAAGATCTTGCCGACGTTGGACGCATGATCGAGCGAGGCGTAGAAGTCGACGTAGTCGGCCACCGCGAACGGCATCCGCGGCTCGACCTCGGCCAACGGGATGCGACCGGCGGACGAGGTGGCCAAGGTGCTCTGCAGCCATGAACGTACGGCCGACCACATCTCCGGCCCTGCAGCCATCAACGGCGCGAGGTCCGGACCGGCGAACACCGTGGGGTCGTAGGACGGCGTCGAGGACGCAGCCAGCGCCGCAAGGTCGACTACCTCGTCCTCGAGACGTACGACCACGAGCTGACGATCCTGGTGCGTGACGACGCCATACGGCAGATGGTCCAACCCGAAGCCAGTCATGCGATCAGCCTGCCTGCACGCCGCGCCCTGAGCCTTGAGCGTGTGCGCAGGCCACTGGGCATTCCACGCACATTCGACTACGTGCCGTCGCTGGACGTTCGTCCGGGCATGGGGCAAACGGACCCGCGGTCCTCCGATGGCGTGCGGCCGAATCGAGCTCGGAACAGCCTCGTGAAGTGCGCCTGCGATGCGAAGCCCCAGCGTCCGGCGATGTCGGCGATCCTGTGCCCTTGCATGGAGGGCGAAGTGAGGTCCAGGCGGGCCGCCTCCAGGCGACGCCCCTGGATGTACTGCGCGACTGTGGTGCTTTCGGTCGCGAAAGCCCGGTTGAGGTGACGTGATGTGACTCCCACGGCGTGCGCGACTCGATCCGTGCAGAGGTCGAAGTCCCCGAGGTGGGTGGCGATGAACTCCTTGGCCGACAGCAGGTGAGCCGCACCGTTCGGCGTTCCCCTGCCTGACGTCATGGTGCCGAGCAGGTCCAGGAGATGATCGCCGGTCGAGCGAGGAGCCGTGGCGGGATCTTCCACCAGTCCGAGCAGCATCCGCCTGAGCGCACGGGCGGTCACCGCTGCCGGCCCGGCCCCGTCCGCGGCGACCTTGAGCGGCACCTCGGGCGTGGGCGCGCATCGCTCTTCGAAGACCGACCTGGGTACGTCGATCAGGATCTGGCGCATCGTGCTGCTGAAGCCGAACAGATACGGCGCGTCCGTCTCGTACACGATCACGTCACCGGCGCCGAGGGTCGAGCAGCCCTCCGAGTGGTATAAGAACGCGTTGCCCTCGAGAAGGACCGAGGCGAACACCGCGTCCTTCGGCCGGTCCCGCACCAGCTGAGGCGCGCGCTCGATGACATGAGCGTTGCCCGCGATGTTGGCGACCCGGAAGCCGCCGACGTCGAGGTTGAGCTCGCTGGCGACCAGGCCGTCGGCGACGTACGACGAACAGGTCAGCCCCACGAGCGCCT
>DATCYH010000626.1:0-23335 GCA_036570405.1 Nocardioides sp. | reverse complement strand
CGCCACGTAGCCGGGGTAGCCGTTGCGCACGGTCTCGCCGCCGGCCACGAATTGCACGTCGGCCCAGTCGATGCCAGCGTCGTCGAGGGCGGCCAGCGCCGCCTCGATGCCGTACTCGTGGAAGGGGCGGCCCCACTTGCCCCAGGCGTGCATGCCCGCACCGAGCACGGCGACCGGGTTCGGCGCGGTCACGACCCGGCTCCTTCGGCGCTTGCGGGCTTCCACCGGTAGACGAGGTGCTCGACGCCGTCGATCTCGTAGAGCGGCTCGACCACCAGCTCGACGGGCGCTCCCACCCTGAGGTCGTCCACGCCGTAGCCGGCTGCGACCTGACCGAGGATGACGATCTGCTCCTCGGCCAGCTCGACCGCGGCCAGCGCGAAGGGCGCGTGCTCGTCACCCGGCGGGATGTAGGGCGGCGGTGGCTGGTACTGCGCGTCGGTGTAGCTCCAGACCGTGCCGGTCCGCGACAGCGCCGTGGGCTCGAGGTCGCGGCCCCGGCACCGCGGGTTGCGGCAGAATCCGGTGGCGGCCGGGAAGAACACGGTGCCGCAGGTGGTGCAGCGGGTCCCGAGCAAGCAGGGCTCGGCGTCGGTGGTGAACCAGCCCTCGATGGCCGGCACCGCGGAGTCGATCACGAGGCACCCATTACTCGACTCGTATGCCGAACGGTCTCCGACCGATTCACGACTACGCGACGGCCCTCACCCGGCCGACAGCTATGCGCAGACCGCCCTCCCACCAGCACACCTGCAAGATGGTCGTCAAGGCCGAAGCAATTCGCGCTCCGCTGCCGCATGGTCGATCCTCCAAAGGTTCACGCCGGGAAGGGACGGTCTCGCGACCGCTCCCTCCCCGGCGACGGCTGAGGGGGACAGCCGACCGATTCAGATTACTCAATACCCACGGAGCGGTCAACTGTCGCTAATCTTGCGTCATGGACCAAAACGAACGTATGCGAATCCGCGATCTGGCTGCGACTTATGCGAGCGCGGTCGATCGACGCAGTTACCCGCTACTGGCGTCCACGTTCGGTGACAAGGGCAAACTCGTATTGCCCAGCAGACTCGCGCAAGCCGGAGGAGTGATAGTTGGGGGTACAGCAATTGCGGAGCACATTCAGCGCCTACACGCCGTCTACGAGACCACGTTTCATATCCTTGGGCAGCAGCTCATCGAACTTGATGGCGAGCGGGGATCTGGCGAGACCTACTGCACCGCGCACCACCTATTTGAGCATGACAAAGTTCAGGTTGACCGCATCCTGCACATCCGATACGACGACACATACCACAGCGTCAAGGGCTCGTGGCGCTTCGCTGAGCGCCGGGTCAATCTCGTAATCGTCGACTACCGTCCGGTGACGTCTCAGTTGGCAGCGCTCTGATGTTGAGTCCAGCTTTCACTGGGACAATACCGTCCAGCCCACGGCTCGCTCGTACGCTCGAGCGACCTGTAGCAGAAGTCCGTCGTCGAAGGAACGGCCCACGAGCTGCATACTCACCGGAAGCCCATCTGAGCGACCACAGGGCACCGCTAAAGCCGGGTGTCCCGTATAGTTGAAGGGCTTGGTGTTCTTCGCGAACGAATTCCGGCCGACGATGTCCGCACGTACCCCATCTAGGTAGCTGGACGGCTGACCCCGTACAGGAGCGATCGTGGGCGATGTTGGCATCACCAGCACATCGACACGATGGAGCGCGCGGTCGTATGCACCGATGAACGTCGGGCGCAAGTTCTGTGCCTTCGCGTAAACCCGGCCTCTGAAGTTTCTCCGACTGAACTCAGCCAGGACGTAGCCGAATTTGGCTCGCGGCCTGAATAGGTCGAGATCGTGCGCCCATAGACGGTTCACCGCCGCGATAAGGGAAGATGGGTAGTACGTCTTGTGAAGCGCGCCGAACAGTCCCGAATTGAGCACCGCCAGTGACCCCTCGGCCATCAGCGCATTCGCGGCTCGCGGCGCTGCAATGTGCTCAGGAATAGAGATCCTGGACACGACGGCACCCTCCGCCTCGAGACAAGCGATCGCGTCCTGCACGCAGCGCTCAACGTCGGGATCGACATCGATAAAGCCTTCATCGAGCACGCCCACCCGGACACCATCGACGCCCCGATCCAGGGTACCGAGCACGGGAAGGCGCTCAGGAACGTCCCGGCCTTGCCGGGGATCAAGGCCATCTGTGCCGGCCACCGCTTCGAGGGCCACGGCAAGGTCTTCTACGTTCCGAGCCATGGGCCCCGTGAAGTCAATGGTGTGCTCGTATCCAAATCCGATCCCAAAGTGAGAGATCAGCCCGAACGTGGGTTTCAAACCGAGGATTCCGCACCACGCCGCCGGCATTCGAATTGAGCCACCCTGATCGCCGCCAAATGCTATATCGACTTCGCCTGCAGCAACGGCAACGGCCGATCCCGATGACGACCCTCCGGGAACACGCGTCGGATCATGCGGGTTCAGCGGGATGCCATAGTCGCCGCGCTCACCGTCAAAGCCGAACCCGCCGACGAACCCGTTCATTACGTTCTTGCCCGTAATAGTTCCGCCGGCGGCGAGGACCCTGGTGACAACCGACGCATCGAAGTCGGGGATGAAGCCATCCATTGCGAAAGATCCGAATGTGAGCGGGATACCAGCTACAGAGATGTGGTCTTTGAAGCTAACCGTTCGGCCAGCGAGGAGGCCCTCGTCTGCGCCCTCAATCCAGCACTTCCATGTCCACGCATTGAATGGATCTTCGCTGTCATGGGGGCGATGTCCGGGCTCGCGGCATTCGAATGTCACGGGCGGCGCCACTTCCCTATAGGCCCGCGATTGCACGAAGTCGTCGAGTGCTTGCAACTGGGCTACGAGCAGCCCTCGGTAGAGCTCGCATTCCTCCGTACTCAGGCGAATTCCGAGCGACGCTGCTACTGCGCGCACCTCGGCAGCGTCTGGATGTACAAACATCTAGGGTGTTCCCCTTCGACTTAAGTAGCAAACCCTACCGATTGGCCCCGCCGCTGACGGCGGGGCCAATCACATCAATCAAGGCACCCTTCAGCCACCCGAGACCATCTGGGTCCATTGCTGAATCCAGTCGTCGACAGACTCAAGCGCATCCTGTGGGATCTCAATCATGCCGAGATCGCTCAGCTCGCTACCGACCGCCAAGTCGGCAGCCACCCCCGTATCCGCCGGCTTCACATTCACATTTGTGCTGGTGAAGAATGCCTCCTCAAGAAGCCTTTGTCCGAAATCATCGGACATCAGCTCGTTAAGGAACATGTGCGCTGCGACGCGGTTCGTAGCATCCTTGACGATGGCGATTGTTCCGCCGAGGAACGGCACTCCGTCCTCGGGGAAGGCGAACGCTATCGGGGCTCCCTCTGCCTGCTGCTCAAGTGTGCGACCCTCCTGTGAGGGGGTAAGGCAGCCCACTCCCTGCTGCAATAGTTCAAGCGCGGCAGGGTTGGAATCCGAGAACACCGGGACTGAGTCTCGTATGGCCCTGAACTTCTCAAGCGTGACCGAGATATCGCCGTAGTCACCCGTGTTGATGTAGTTCAGCATCGGAATGTACAAGATGCCGCTCTCCGGGCTGACCGGGATGACGCACTCGGCGTACTTCGGATCGTACATGTCCTCCCACGAAGTGGGCGGATCCCAGCCATTTGCCTCGAAGATCTCAGTATTGTATGCCAGCCCCTGCGGGATGACGAGGAGGCGAACGGCGCTCGGCGGGTCGCCCACTACGCCTGCAGGGAATGCTAGATCTTGCTCGAGCCGCTCCGCATTGGGCAGAAGGGACATGTCGAGTTCCTCCCAAAGGCCCTGACCGCGCCCAAGGATGACCGTTTGGTCATTCTGATTCTGGATGTCGATCACCCTCTGGTCTGCCCGCGCCTCCGCCTGAATGCGCGCGAAGCCGCTGGAAGAGGTGCCCTCCACATATGTGACCGTCACGTTGTGCTCGGCGGCAAACTCATCGAGCAGTGACTTGTAGAGAGCGCCGATCGCACCACCGCCCCCGGCGAAGACCAGCTCGCCCTCCAGCTCCGGCGCCGCCGTCGTGTCCTCGGTGGCTTCGGATGAGATGGTCTCCTCAGGCGTTGCGTCGCTCTCAGCGTCACCGTCATCGCCGCAGGCAGCGACTAGTACGACCATCGCTAGAACTGCGATCGCCGCGCGGAATAGCCCACTAGGCCGTCGGTCTCTCAGCAATTGATGCATCAGATCACTCCTTGTAGCTCATTGGTCGGACGGGCTAACAGGCAGCAAGCTGCTTACGCGAATTGACCGCGTCCAGGCCACCGTCCCCCGCATTCGGAATGGCAGAGCCGTCGCTCGCCGTCGGACTCCCCCGAGTTGCTCCATTGTGTGGGAGAGACTTCGCTTTGTCAACCGATTCCGTTGCCTCAATAGCCGGAATGATGAAAATGAGCCGCTGCTCGAATCACCGCTCGTCGTCTTTCCCAATGCCAAATGCCTTCGACAGCCCAATCGTTCGCTCGAGTACCACGGCAAGCACGATCGCTATTAGGAGGAGGATCGAGCCGGCTGTGGCAATGATCGGGCCGCTTTCATGCTCCAACTGGATCAACATGCGAACCGGCAGTGTGATCGTTGTCGGAGAATTCACGAAAAGGGCTACGGACGAGTCATCGAACCCGCGAATGAAAGCGATAACGACAGCGGCCACCACCGCCGGCCGAATGAGAGGAAACGTCACCCGTATGAAGGAGTACAGCGGCGACGCTCCCAGATCAGCGCTCGCTCTCTGGACGTTGGGCGGTATGGTCTCCACTGCCACGACAAGCAACCCGATAATCAATGGCAGCACGAGTATGAGCTGCGCCAGACCGAGCGTCAATACCGTTATAGGGATGCCCAGGCGGATGTAGAGGATGAAGATCGCCACCCCCAGCGCCAGGTTGGGTACGAGGATCGGTATCAGCACCACGCTTCGAGAGAAGCCGGAACGTCCCAGTCTGGTACCGGTCAAAAATGCTGCTGCGAGGAGCCCGACGAGTGTACCAACAATTGCGGCGAATGCTCCGGTTTGCAAACTAACGATCAACGCTCTAACCATCTGTTGATCGTCGAAAAATCGTTTATACCATTCCAGCGTGAATCCGTTGGGTGGGAACTCCCAGAAGGGTGACCGTGTCACAGAGGAGCTGAGGATTCCGGCGAGCGGCGCCACGACGAAGGTGACGAGTACCACCACTCCCATGGCCCCGGCGACGCGGCGCGCCGTGGTGGCCCTACGTGCCCTTCTCTTCGCTTCACCAGCCGCGGGACTGACAGGCACGCTCGCCGCCATCTCGTTCATACTGCCCCCCCCACGAGGGCCGCTTGCCTGCGGCTGCGAGCGCCAGCTATCCGCTGGTATGCCGCCATGATGATTACTGTCAGGACGGTAAGTGCGATTGCTAAGGCGGAGGCGCGCGGCCAGTTAAAGGTGACCGCTTGGTTGGTATAGATGACCTCCGCGATGGTGACAACTCGACCACCACCAAGCACAGCCGGAATCGCATACGAGGCCGTGGCCAATGCGAACACCAAGAGGAAGCCCGACACCAGCGCGGGCGAGGCTGCTGGAAAGAGGACCCGTCGTATTACTGTCAGAGAGGTGCCACCCAAATCCTGCGCGGCCCGGATGACTGACGGCTTGACAGCGTCGAGGCGTACGAGAACCAGCATGACAGCGAATGGCATGAACACATGGATGAAGCCGAGCATTACAGACCGCTCATTGAAGATGATCTGCACGTCATCGAGTCCAATACGTGCCGTCAGGGCCTCCCACGGTCCGTTTGGTCCGGCCACGGCGATCCATCCATACGCCCGGGCGACCCCGCTTACGAGTAGTGGGGCCAGAATGACGGCAGTCAGGATCCCACGCAATCGGGGTCCTGATCGCCACATACCATAGGCGACGACTGCTCCGATACCTACTGTCAGCGCAGCAGCTTGCACGGTGAGACGCAGGGTGCTGAGCCAGATCTGTCGGTAAAACTCGTTTCCGAGTATCTCCCGATACTGATTGGCGTTTGATGTCTCAACTATCCCAGTAGAGCGTCCGAAATCGTTGAAACTCATGCGTGCGCTGTCGGCTAAGGGTAGTACGAGGTAGAAGAGGTACGCCGCCGCCGGCGCAATGACGACGAGAAGGGCCGTACGCCAGCGCAGAGTCATTCGCCAGCACCCGCGTAGTAGCGGGCGTCCTCCGGACGCCAGGTCACCCGAACGCTCTCTCCGACCGAGAAGAGGCCCTCATGGGAAAAGCGCCACGCCGACATGCTCACGTCTCCGGCTCCGAGGTGGTATTGCACCACGGGGCCGAGATAGGTCTCAGCGATGACCTCTGCCCTAAGGTCGCCACCGCCCCTAAGGTCGGAATCGATCCGAAGGCATTCGGGGCGCACGAGAATCCGTCCCGCCTCGCCGACGGCTGCGCCAATATCAGGGAGCGCAGCGACGACCGGGCGGCCGGGCTGGTCATCCAACGCGAGACGGAGTGCATCTGCGTCGCTCGCGACCACGGTGCAGCGGAAGAGATTCGCTTCTCCAATGAACTGTGCGATCGGCACCGTCGCAGGGCTTCCGTAGATCTGAGAAGGTACGTCCAGTTGTTGGATTCGCCCGTCGAACATGACGGCAACCCGGTCGCACATCGAGAACGCTTCACCTTGATCGTGAGTAACGAAGACCACTGTCGAGGAACTGGCCCGCAGAATGCGCTTCAGCTCCGTTCGCATGTGGTCGCGAAGGCGTGCGTCGAGATTGCTCAGCGGCTCGTCGAGTAGGATCACCTCCGGCTCGACAGCCAGCGCCCTAGCAACGGCCACACGCTGTTGCTCCCCACCGGAGAGCTGGGACGGTAGGTGCGCTCCCTTGCCCGAAAGACTTACAAGTTCGAGCAGTTCCGCTACGCGTTCATCGATCTGCCGCTTGCCTCGCCGTCGCAGCTTTAGGCCGAAGCCGATGTTGTCGGCGGCGCTCAGGTGCGGAAACAACGCATAGTCCTGGAACACCATCGCGGTGTCTCGGCGGTGAGGCGGCACACCGACGACACTGTTTCGGTTGATCCGCACATCACCGACAGTTGGGTCCAGGAAGCCTGCCACAATGTTCAGAGTCGTCGACTTCCCGCAGCCCGACGGGCCGAGCAGCCCGAAGAATTCGCCGCGCCGGACCTCGAACGTGGACTCGTGTACGGCCCAGGACTTCCCGAACTGCTTGCCCATGTTCTCGACCTCGAGGAGCGCCTCGGTCGCGCCCACCGGACTGCTGGGCGCCGTTGTCGCGTCGTCGACCCGGCCACCCGTCTTGTTCAGTACAGGCATCTGCTTCGCTTCCCCCCTCTGCGAAGCGGTCCCAGCCGTTGGCGGAGTACCGACACGCATCCCGTCGAAATGGTTTTCTCGAATCTACAACTGTCTAAAGAGACCCGTCAAGGTATTGAGATATCTGAAGGCGGGCGAGAGATAAGCTCCCGCAACTCGCTCTTGAGTGGCTTCCCGACGCTTGATAGTGGAATCGACTGGACCTCCAAGTATCGCTCTGGGAATTTGTGCCTTGTGAGCCCCTGTGCCTCGAGGTGATCGACCATCTCATCAAATGAGAAGCAGGCGCCATCCTCAAGCACAACACACGCGCAGGCCCTCTCGCCGAGCCTTTCATCGGGATAGCCAACGACCGCTACATCGCGAACAGCTGGGTGGCCCCGCAGTAGTTCTTCGATTTCCACCGGATCAATGTTCGTACCCCCGCGTATAATGAAGTCCTTAACTCGACCGACGACCTTGACAAAGCCCTCCTCCGTCCTGACCACAAGGTCGCCCGTCATCAAGAAGCCTGCGGCGCCGAAACTGTCGGTCGTCTGCTGCGGCTCGCCCCAGTAACCGGTGAAGAGGGCGGGACCCCGCATGCCGCAGATCCCTTCTTGACCTCGAGGCAGAACGTTGCCCTGCTCATCGAAGACCTCGACATCCATGTTCAGCATTGGATGGCCGTCGTAATAGCGCCGAAGTGATAGTGGGTCGCTTGGGCGCATCATGGCCGTACCCAGGCATTCTGATAGTCCATACGCCCGAAGTAACTTGACTCCAAGAGCCTCGACGCGATCAGCCATGTCATCGGGTATCGGCGCGCCACCACATGTGAGCCCGCGGAGCGCCGAGAGGTCCGGCCGCAAGTTCAATCGGTCGGCTGCCTCAAGCATCATGATGACGTGAGATGTGATCGAGGTTGACCAGTTGCAGCGTTTGGAGGCGAGTAGTTCGAGCGCTTGAACTGGGTCCCATCTTGACAGGCAGACGACTGACATACCACGGCTAAGCGGCATGTGTACGTTAAACGCATAACCTGAGAGGTACGACATTGGCAAGAGCCCAAAGACCCGCTCGAGCGGCTCCAACCCAATGCTCTCGCACCATCTTGCCGTCGTGTAGTTGAAGGATTGTGCAGTTTGCATAACCCCCTTAGGGCGTCCCGTGGTGCCCGCCGTGAAGCCAATGAGCGTTACGTCATCACAACTCGCCATCGTCACCGGGGCGGTCGCGGCATCACCTGACGCGAGGTCGGACATCGTGACGATTCGCACGTCACCGATCTGGCTAATGGTGTCATCCTCTAGGGCACAGATCACCACCCGAGGTTCGACAGTCCTGCAGATGAAGGTCATATCCTTGATGCCGTACTTGGAGGGGCATGGCACCAGGATCGCGCCCAACCGTGCTACTGCGAGGCAAGCGGCGATTGTTGAGATGTCGTTTTCGCCCTTCATCACCACCCGGTCGCCTCGTCGCACGCCCGCCGTTGCGAGGCATTGAGCGGCGCTCGCGGCTAAATATGCGAGCTCGCCTCGAGTGACCTCCCTTTCGCCATCGATCACCGCTATGAAGCGCGGATCCCGTTCCACCGAATCCTCAAACGCTTCCCAGAGCGTTGTCGAGAGGACCGGAAATCCGTCCTCCTCGAACACCGAACGAGCTGTCACGTTGTCATCTCCGCTCGAATTGCGGGGTCGCTCGCTGCCGCCGCCGGACCGGTGACGAGCAGGGCTCCACCGTCCACGACGACTACCGAGCCGGTCATCCACTCGCTCTTGTCCGAAAGTAGGAAGAGCGTCACTTCGGCCACGTCGACGACCTCGCCAAGTCGACCACTGGGACGGGCTCGGCCGAGCTTCTCGGCGTTGCCCTCCCATAGCTTGCGGGACGTCTCGGTCGCTACCAGCCCAGGAGCAACGGCGTTCACTCTGATGCCCTGCGCGCCCAGCTCGAGTGCCAGGACCTTCGTCAACATCTCCAGGGCGGCCTTGCTGGTGCAGTAGGCGCCAATCCCCTGCTGGGGCTGCTGCGCCCCCACCGTCGACATGTTCACCACTACGCCGGGTCGTTCCTTGCCGAAGCCGCGCTGGACCGCCTGCTGGACGATGATTAGGGGAGCTGTCAGGTTGAGCGCCATAGTGCGATCCCACCGTGACCGAGGGATTTTGGCCAGTGGGCCATGAAAGGCGTTGATGCCCACGTTGTTCACGATGCCGTCGAGCCGGCCAAAGCCACCAAAGGCAGCGTCGAGGCACTGGCCGACGACCTCGTCATCGTCGACCGAGCCGACTACACCCGCGACCATGTCGCCCCTCGCAGACTGAACCTCGCGGACGGTGGCCTCGTCACGACCGTTGATCACGACCCGCCCGCCCCGGGCCAGCAGTCCATCAACGATCCCTAGGCCAATCCCCCGGGTGGAGCCGGTGACCAGGTAGACGCGGTCGGCGAGCTCGGACGAGGCTGCGACCGACGGCGTCTTCACAGGCCCACGCTGACCGTGCTCGCGGCGCGGCGGGCGGCAGCCCGCTTGCCACCTAGGGTGGCCTGGGCGGCGAGGATCCGGCGATAGAAGAGGTGCAGGCCCAGCTCCCACGTGAAGCCGGAGCCGCCATGAATCTGGATGGCCTGCTCGCAGATGTTCCGGGCGCGGTCTGGTAACCAGCAGGCAAGCGCTGCCAGGCTGGCGTCTGTCTCCTCGCTGCCGTCCTCCAGCAACGCCGCAGAGCGCGCGAGCGCGGACGCCCCGACGGTGACGCCGACGTGCATGTCTGCGAGGCGGTGGGCGATCGCCTGAAAGGTCGCGATGGGCCTGCCGAACTGCTCCCGTTCGCTGGCGTGGCGCAGCGAGCGGTCCAGGACCTCCTCGGCACAGCCCTGCACGTCGGCCAGCAGCGCGAGCTGCCAGCGGTGCCAGATCCGGTGCGCGTCATCGCCCTTGAGGACGAGGTCGCTTGTGGCGCTGAGGTGGTGAAGGCCCTGGCCGGGATCGATGGACTCGACGGCGTCGAGCTGCATGCCCGGCCTGCGGAGGTCGATTACGACGGCGAGGTCGGGGCCGACGAGGGCCGCGACCGTTGCGTCGGGTCCGAGCCACACGGACTGGCGTTCGACGGTCACACTGCCACCGCGGGCTCGCAATGCGGCGCCATCCACTGTGCCGCTGCCACCACCAATGACCTCTCCAGTGCGCACGCCCGCTAGGAATTCTTTGCAGGCCTCATGCTCCTCGCCCAGCTCGGCCAGTAATGGTCCCAGCACGACGGCTTGTTCGCGAGCGCCAACCGGCAGCGACCCTCGGCCACCGGCCACGAATAGCTGGGCAAGCTCGGGCTCGGAGAGGTCGAACCCACCCACCGCCCGCGGGAGGCCAACGTCGCCGAGACCCTGCTCGAACACGGCGGTCCAGGTGCCGGCGCGGACGGGCTGGTCGAACTCGGCGGCCACCAGGAGCGTACGATCGTCGAGGGTGCGACGCAGGTGATTCTGGAAGGAGCGGGACAGCTCGTCGACGAGGGTCTCGGCCAAGGTCACGGTGCCTTCGGGAGGTGGAGGAGTTGGGCCGCCACAACGTTGCGCTGAATCTCCGTCGTGCCGGAGTAGATGCTCACCGACCGGGACTCAAGTAGGTCGTGGGCCCACTCATCGAGGCCTAGTGACTCCGTGCCGCCCAGCAGGTCGAATGCCGCGGTGAAGAGGTTTTGGTAGCATTCGGTCAGCAGGAGCTTGTCGACCGACGTGGCGCCGCGGGCGTTCGTGCCCGCCTCCTGCGCCGCCAGGGTGCGGAAAGTGTGGGCCCGGAGCACCTCGAGCTGCGCGGTGAGCGTGCCGAGCGTCTCCGCCGCCGAGTCGCCGAGGCCGCGCTTCCTGCACTCCTCGGCGAGGTCGGCGAGGCGCTTGCGCAGGCCGATCTGGCGCTCGAGCACGAAGATGCCGCGCTCGTACTCCATGGTCGACATCGCGACGGCCCAGCCGTTGTCGACATCTCCGATGACGTCCGCATCCGGCACCCAGACGTCGTCGAGGAAGATCTCGCCGAAGTGGGCCTCATGCAGCACCTGGTAGAGCGGCTGCACCTTCACGCCGGGCGTGTCCATGTCGAGCGCCACGAGGGTGAGGCCCCGGTGGTCGCCGGGCTGGCCGCTGGTGCGCACGAGCAGCGCGCACCACTTCGCCCAGAGGGCCCGGCTCGTCCAGACCTTCTGGCCGTTCACGACGAAGCCACTGTCGCCGCGCTCGGCGCGGGTCCGCACGCCGGCGAGGTCGGAGCCGGCGTCGGGCTCCGAGAAGCCCTGCGCCCAGATCTCGCTGGCGTCGAGCATTCCGGGGAAGAAACGGCGCTTCTGCTCCTCGTTGCCCCACCGCATGATGCAGGGGGCCACCGTGTAGAGCGCGATGCGGTTGATCAGTTCGGGCATGCCCGAGCGGGCCAGCTCCTCGCAGAGAACGGCCTCACCACTGATGCCGAGGCCGTGGCCACCGAACTCCTCCGGCCACGACAGCCCGATGAAGCCGGCCTCGTGGAGCTGGCGCTGCCACACCGCGAGGGCGCGGACGCGCGTGTCGAAGTCCACCGGGCGCGGACCCGGGTCGTTGGCGGCGATCCACGCCCGCAGCTCGCCGCGGAGGGCTTGCAGGCGGTCGTCGAACGTGAGGGTGGTGGGCCAACTCATGCGCCCTCGGCATCTCCTGCGGCGTGGTCCCCCACGGTCACTGGTGTCCCCGGCGCGCCGGCCGTGCCGTCGTAGAACTGCTTGATCCAGCGGCGGGCCGACGTGAAGGGCTTCGCCTCGACCCGCGCCAGCGGCGGGTTCGGGACGTAGGCCATGTGCTCCCAGATCGGGAAGTCGGCCTCGAACTGGCCGTTGAAGTGGCGCACGATCTTGGCGATCGTGCCGGTGGGCACGTCGCCGTCGTCGCCGGGCAGGCGACGGGGGACGATGGCCGACCACACGTCGCTCAGCTCGCCGTCGACCGGCGTGACACCGAAGATCTGCACGGTCTCGTGCACCCCGAAGTAGCGGGTGACCGAGATGCCGATGCCGTCGGACTGCGCGTCGAGGCGGCCCAGCACCGGCCCGTCGGGCGTGAACCACGTGGACTCGTGGCCCTCGCCGAACAGGTACTCGAGGACCGAGCCGAACCGATGGCCCTCACCGCCGTAGCTGAGGACCTTCGGCACCGAGCCCGACCCGTGGACGTACTTGAGGTGGGCCGGGTCGCAGACGTTCTCGATCGGGTTCTCCGGCGCGACCCGACGGTTCCGCCACGTCGCCGCGACGGCATCGCTGAGCGGGTAGAAGCCGGGATCGCCGATCTCGGGGATGTCGCGCGGCGTCCAGGCCGGCGGGCGACCCTCGGCGTCGTGCCACACCAGGATCACGCCGCCGACCTCGTGCACCGACCAGGCGCCGACGGTCCGTGACGTCGAGATCTTGTCGTCGTACGGGATCTCGACGTTCGAGCCGTCGGGGGCCCACCGCCACCCGTGGAACGGGCAGACGATGTCGTCGTCGCACACCGAACCGCCGTAGCCCAGGTGGGCGCCGAGGTGCGGGCAGTGCGCGTCGAGCACGACGGGACGACCCGACGCGCCGCGGTACAGCACGAGGTCGCGGCCGAAGTAGCGCAGCGGGCGCGGCGCGTCCTCCACGGAGACCTCGTGGGACCAGGCGACCCAGAACCAGCCGGTGGGGTACGTCACCGACGCCCGCCCGGGCTCAAGCGAGGAGGTCTGCGAGCTCATGTACGTCATCCAGCTTCTCCAGGCTGCGGACGGTGTCGACCACCTGCGCGGCGCGCGTGTCGTCGAAGCGCCCCTCGCACACCGCGAGGAACTTGTCGGCCACCTGGTCGTAGTTCATGGTCGAGGTCTCGGGCCACGTGTCGTGGTACCCGATCAGCTGCTGGCCGCCGCGCAGGGTGATCGTCACCCGCGCTTCGAACTTCATCGGCCAGGCCGTCTCCATGTTGTGGTCGAACTCGGGATCGACCTCGAGGCGGACCTTGTCGGACAGCGATCGCACATCACCGTCGGTGAGGAGCGTCGGCTCGAGGAAGCGCAGGAGGTAGCGGTCGGCCAGGAAGGGCTCGGGGCGCACCAGCGCCGCGGCCGCCAGGAACGGCAGGGCGCCGCGGGCCGACATCAGGTTCTCGGGGTACGCGATGCGGTTGAGCTCGATCCGGCCGCTGCTCTCCACGAGCACGTCCTCGATCTGGGCGATGTCCAGGTCCGGGTGCTCGCCGAGGATGTTCTTGATGGCGCCGAGCGTCGGAGCGGACATGGCCATCACCGGGAGCAGCTTGAAGTGCAGGCCGCCGGTGGAGCTGTGCCAGTGCTCGCCGAGGCGGTCCGTCACCTTGTCGAGGTCCATCACCTTCGGGACCGAGTGCGTCCAGGCATCGAGCCAGGCGGTGGGCCCGGTCATGCCCTCGGCGGCGAGGTCGGCGGAGAAGACGCCGAGCGACGCGGCGTAGGCCTGGTAGAGGTCCTTCACCGTGGCGTGGTCGAACATGGCGACCATCATCTGCGACGGGATGTGGCAGGACGCGATCCCGAGGGCGGCGCGGGTCTCGTCGAGCGAGAGCCCGTGGACCTTCGACACGGCCGCCGTGGAGCCGAACGCGCCGAGCGTCGCCGGCGGGTGCAGGCCCTGCTTGAGGACGAGACTCGGGCCGGTGCCGAGGCCGAGGCGGATGAGCAGCTCGTAGCCGATGGCCGTGCCGAGGATGACCTCGCGGCCGGACCGGTGGTCGCGCTCGGCCGCGGCGAGCACCGCAGGGATCACGCTGTTGCCGGGGTGGGCGAGGGCCCGGGTGAAGGTCTCGGACATCTCCGTGCTGTGCACGTAGGCGCCGTTCATGAGGGCCGCCTCGCGGGCGCCGGCGCGGCCACCACCGAAGTAGATGGTCGCCTCGTCGCCGGGAGCGTGCTTCATGACGTACCGGCGGGCTGGCTCCACGGCCCCGGCGCCCATCCCGAGCGCGGCGCAGGCGAAGAGGTCGAGGACGCTGCGCTTGGCCCGCTCGACGGCGTCGTCGCTCAGGGTGTCGAAGGTCATCTCGGCGACGAACTTCGTTACGGCCTCCGAGGCCTCGGAACCGCTCATCTGATCTCCTCCTGAGTTCGACGATCGTGCAACGCCGCGGCGTCGCGGGCCACTCCCCCGGTCACCGCCAGGACCTGTTCAGATGCCAGGAGCATCGAACGGGCCAATCCCCTTGTTCGGGCGGGCTAGACGGCCTGACCCTACCAATAAGAGAACATTCAATCAACTCTAGAACCCCCCCGCCAGACGGGCCGCAGCGCCACGGGCAGCGGCCGCGAGGCGCGGCACGCGATCCTCCTGCACAACCACGTCACCCATGTCGCCGGCGGCGTACCGGCGCTGCACGCCCTGCACGATGCAGGCCAGCTTCCAGAACGCGAACACGACGTAGTAGTCGATCGAGGACACGTCGCGACCCGAGGCCGCGCCGTACATCTCGACGATCTCCGCTCGCGTCGGGAAACCCGGCGCGGAGCTGGGGACGCGGAACAGCGGAGGCCCCGGATCGGTGGCCTCGTTCGTGTAGGCGAGCAGCAGCCCGAGGTCGACGAGCGGGTCGCCGAGCGCGGTCAGCTCCCAGTCGAGCACCCCCACCAGGCCGCCGGCCCGGTCGAAGACGCAGTTGTCGAGCCGGAAGTCGCCGTGCACCAGGGACGGCGGCACCGCGTCGGCCGGCATGTGGCGCACGAGCAGGTCGTGGGCCTCCTCGAGCTCAGGCAGCTCCCGGTCGCCCCGGGTGGCCTGCCACTGCTCCTCCCACCGCCGGAGCTGGCGGGCCAGGTACCCCTCCTGGCGGGAGAGGTCGCCTAGGCCGACCGCCGTGACGTCGACGGCATGGATGGCCACGAGGCCCTCCACGAGCGATGCACCGACGCGCCGGCGGGCCGACCCGTCGAGCAGGGCGGCCCGCTCGTGGTCGGCGATGACGAGCCCGTCGAGGTGCTCCATGACGATGCACGGCACGTCGAGAGGGTCGCCCGGCGCGCCCACCGCCAGGATGGCCGGCACCGGCACCGGCGAGCCCGCCAGCGCACCCATGATGCGGCCCTCGCGGACCACATCATGGGCACTGGCCAGGAGCGCACCGGCCGGGGGCCGGCGCAGGACCCACCTGGCCTCCTCCGAGTCCTCGACGAGATAGGTGAGGTTGGACCGACCCTCGCCGATCCGTTCCAGCCGCAGCGGCGGCCGGCAGCCCTCGACGTGCGTCGTGAACCAACCTTCGACCTGAGCGGCGAGAGCTGGTCCCTCGACGAGCGATGCTCCGGGAACCTCTGTCACCACTCGCTGAGGAGCGCGGCGAGACGGCCCACATCGGGCGCCTTGTCGAGGTTCCACACTGCGTCGATGACCTGTGCGGCCTTCTCCGCTCCGAGGGACTCCTCGGTGACGGCGGTGAACTTGTGGGCCACCTGCTCGCGGGTCATGTTGCCCGTGCCGGCCGCGAACATGTCCTTGTAGGTCACGATCGTCTCGCCCGACGCCAGGGTGATCGTCACCCGGGCCTCGAACTTCATGTACGGACCCTCGGCGTTCGGCGTGGCGCGCTCGAGGTTGAAGTCGAACTCGTCGTCGGTCTCGAGGCGGACGAGGTCCTGGAGGGCCCCGATCTCCTTGTCGACCAGCATGTCCTCGTCGAGGAACCGGAGGAAGTACGGGTCGGCGATGAACCGGTCGCGGTTGTGGAGCACCGAGGCGACGAGGAACGGGATGCTGGCCCGGGCCGACACGATCTCGGCGGGGTGGTAGATCCGGCCGAGCTCGATGCGCTTGCTGCTTTGCACGAGGATGTCGGTGATCTGGTTCGGGTCGATCTCCCGCTGCTCGAGGAGATCGTAGAGCGACCCCATCGTTGGCTGGGCCATGGCCATCACCGGGCGGGTCTTGATGCGGATGCCGCCGGAGCCGGTGTGCCAGTACTCGCCGAGGCGGTCCGGGATCGGGGCCAGGTCGAACTTCCGCGGCACCGAGCGGTACCAGGAGCCGATCCAGTCGTGGATGCCGGTGACGCCGTTCCTGGCGAGGTCCGTGGCCGTGATGCCGATGTGGGCGGCCTGGCCCTGGAACATGTCCTTCACGGTGGCGTGGTCGTACCCGGCGGCCATGAGGGCGGTCGGGATGTTGCAGGCGACGATGCCGAGCGCGTTGCGCGTCTGGGCCTCATCGAAGCCGGCCAGCGAGGACAGCGTGGCGGCCGCAGCGAACCCGCCGAGGGTCGCCGGCGGGTGCAGCCCCTGCTCGAGCACGAGCGATGCGCCGACGGTCATGCCGAGGCGGATCAGGAGCTCGTAGCCGACCGAGGTGGCGACCAGGACGTCCATGCCCGACCGGCCGTCGCGCTCGGCCACGGCCATGACGGCCGGGACGATGACGGTGCTCGGGTGCACGAGGGCCCGGGTGAAGCCCTCGGCCAGCTCGGTGGTGTGGATGAACGTGCTGTTCATCAGCGCCGCACTCGGGGCGTCGACCTTGAATTCGGAGCCGAACACGGTCGACACCGGGGTGCCGCCGTTGGCCCGCGTGTACTCGAGGTAGGGCTGGACGGCCTCGTTCGGACGGCCGTAGACGCCGCAGCCGAGGGCGTCGAGGATGCTGTGCTTGACCCGCTCGATGACGTGGTCGGGGACGCTGCTCGCGTCCTGGCCAGCGATGAAGGCGGAGGTGAGCTCGGTGAGCCCGGACTCGGAAGCCGGAGGCGTGCTCATGCGGTCACCTCGCCCTGCGAGCCGCTGTCGCTGTCCGTACCGCTGGTCCTGGTGGTTGCACCGTCGAGCAAAACGCTCGCCTCCCCATGGCTGATGTTCCGCGTCGGCACCGGCAAAACGGCGCATCGAAGCGGGCCGGGCCGCGCCCGAGCCGTCTCAGTGTCCGCTCCTCGCGACCGGGATGTCAAGATAGAGTTACTGCTATTCTCACAATCGAGAAGTTGGGGTGAGGGAGGGACTATGCAGCTCGCCGACGGGGAGGTGTCCAGTGGGTTGGCCCCGCTGTCACCGGTGTCATTCCTGGCCCGGTCCGCCGCGGTCTTCGGGTCACGGACCGCGGTCGTCGAGGGGGACCTGCGCGTCACCTACCGCGAGCTCGACGAGCGGGCCCGCCGGCTGGCCGGGCTGCTCGTCGCCCGTGGCATCCGACCAGGCGACAGGGTCGCCGTGCTCGCGCCCAACACGCTGCTCCTGCTCGAGGCGCACTTCGGCGTGCCGCTCGCCGGTGCCGCACTGAACGCGCTGAACACGCGGCTCAGCGCCACCGAGCTCGCATACATCGTCGAGCACGCCGGTGCCCGCCTCCTCCTCGCCGACCACGAGCTGGCCACCCTCGCTGAGGAGGTCGCGGCCAAGGTCGGCGGCGTAACCGTGCTCGTGGGCGGCCGGCCGGGCGACGCGTACGAGGTGGAGCTCGCCGCCTCCGCGCACGCCGGCACAGCGCCGACCGACGAGATGTCGCTGCTGTCGCTGAACTACACGAGCGGCACCACGGGGCGCCCCAAGGGCGTCATGTACTGCCACCGCGGCGCATACCTGCAGTCGCTGGCGATGGTCACCCACGCCCGCCTCACGCCCCGCACCAAGTTCCTCTGGTCGCTGCCGATGTTCCACTGCAACGGCTGGTGCTTCCCGTGGGCGGTGACCGCCGCCGGCGGCACCCACGTGTGCCTCCGCAAGGCCGACCCGGCCGCCATCTGGGCCGCGATCAGGACCGAGGGCATCACGGCCTTCAACGCCGCCCCCACCGTGCTGACGTCACTCGCGTGGCACGAGGACGCGGCGCCGGCCGAGCGCACGATCGAAGTCGCCACCGGCGGCGCGCCGCCGTCGCCGCGCCTGCTGGAGCGCCTCGCGGAGCTCGGCATCGACGTAACGCACCTCTACGGCCTCACCGAGACGTACGGTCCCGCGGCGATCTGCGAGTGGCAGCCCGAGTGGGACGGGCTCCCCGCCGACGAGCAGGCCGAGCTCAAGGCCCGCCAGGGCGTGGCCAACGTCGTCAGCCAGCCACTCCGCGTGGTCGCCGACGACGGCGTGGACGTGCCCGCCGACGGCGCCACGCTCGGCCAGATCTTGGTGTCGGGCAACAACGTGATGCTCGGCTACTACCGCGACCCCGAAGCCACGGCCGCGGCGATGGACCACGGGTGGTTCCGCACCGGCGACCTCGCCGTCATGCATCCGGAGGGCTACGTCGAGATCCGCGACCGTCTGAAGGACGTCATCATCTCCGGCGGGGAGAACATCTCCTCCGTCGAGGTCGAGCACGCCCTCGCCTCGCACGAAGCCGTCCTCGAGTGCGCCGTCGTCGGCGCCCCCGACGAGCGTTGGGGCGAGGTGCCCGTGGCCTTCGTCGTCCTGCACCCCGGGGCCACGGTCACCGACGAAGAGCTCATCGAGCACGTGCGCGGCCGACTGGCCCGGTTCAAGGCTCCGAAGCGGATCATCCGGGGCGAGCTGCCCAAGACGGCCACCGGCAAGGTCCAGAAGTTCGCCCTCCGCGACCAGGCCAGGGCCGCCGGCAGCTGAGCTACCGGCGGAGCGGCGATCAGTCGGCGGGGACGACGTCGAAGACCGGCAGTCCGTGCGTGGCCAGGCGCTCGAAGGCCACGACGACGCGGTCGCCGATCCTGACCGGCTCCGGCGTGCGCACGTCGCCGACCAGGCGGGGGCCCGGCACGCCGTCCAGCTCGACCAGCGCGACCGTATAGGGCACCTCCACGGTGCCGGGCGGCAGGAAGCTGCGGTGCACGACGGTGAAGCTGAAGATGGTGCCGGTCAACGGCACCTCCTCCCACACGGGCGGCACGCCGTCGGTGCCGCAGGTGGGCGGCGGGTACCACGACCACTCGCGGCAGATCGGGCACCGGGGCAGCCGGAGCTTGCCCTCTTCGGCCGCCACCCAGAACTCGTCCAAGGGCCCGCCCCGGACGGGCGGCACATCGGGGATGCCGCCCATCAGCGGTCCACCGTCAGCACGACGGTGGCGTGGTCGGGCACGCCGAGACCGGCCACCAGCGCCACTTCGGCGCCCTCGACCTGGTTGTCGCCGCGCTCGCCGCGGAGCTGGCGCACCCCCTCGACCACGTGGCTGGCGCCGACCGTGTAGGCGTGCGAGAGGAGGCCGCCGTGCGTGTTCACCGGTAGCGACCCGCCGATGCCGGTCGAGCCGCTCGTGAAGAGGTCGGCCCCGTGCCCGCGCTCAGCCAGCCCCAGGTCCTCCAGCTGGAGGAGCAGGGAGATGGTGAAGCAGTCGTAGATCTCTGCCACGTCGATGTCCTCTCGCCGCACCCCGGCCTGGGCCAGGGCGGACTCCCCGGTCAGGACGGCCGGCGTACGGAGGTAGTCGGATTTCTGGCTGAAGTAGGAGGACTGCGTCGTCGGGTACGACGCCGAAGACACCCCGGCGACGAGCACCGGCGAACGGCGCAGGTCCCGGGCCCGCTCCCTGGTCGTCATCAGGAACGCCGTCGCGCCGTCGTTGATGAGGCTGCAGTCGAGCGCCCGGAAGGGCTCGGCGATCATCGGGCTCGCCAGGTAATCCTCGAAAGTGAGCGGATCCCGCTTCATCGCCCCGGGCGTGCGGCTGGCGTGGTCGCGGTTGCTGATGACCACGGCCGCCTGCTGCTCGGCGGTGAGGCCGAACTCGTAGGCATAGCGCTGGGCCATCGCCGCGAAGAGGAGCGGCTGGCCGTACCAGCCGACCGGGATCTCGAGGGAGCGCTTCGTCTGCACAGCGGCCGGGAAGGCATAGGGGCCACCCGGCGAAGAGCCGAAGTCCGCACCGAAGTATGACAGCACCATCGACGCATGCCCGCTCTCGATGGCCAGGCGGGCCAGCCCGGGAGCGCCGACCACACCGGCGCCGCCGATCAGGGCGGCACCGGTGAAGCACCGCTCCTTCACTCCGAGGGCGGCGGCCACCTCGTCGGGCGGGACCAGGCCGGGCATCGAGCTCGACTCGGTGACGAAGCCGTTGATCTCCGAAGGGTCGATCCCGGCGTCCTCGCAGGCCGCACGGGCAGCCTGGACGACGAGCGAGCCGACGTGGTCGGGCGACTTGCGGACGAACTCCGTCTCGCCGACGCCGACGATCGCGATGTCCTGTGCAGCGCTCATCGGGCGGCCTCCGGGGCGGCGTGGGGGTGCAGGGTGAGGGTCATCGAGTCCAGGCTCCGGCTGAGCATCGTCGGGCGCCAGGCTGCCGAGCTGCGATCGATCTCGACGTCGAAGCGCCGCAGGATCGCGCCGACGGCAGCCGCCGCCTCCGACCGGGCCAGCGGGGCGCCGAGGCAGAAGTGGGAGGCGTACCCGAAGGCGAGGTGGTCGTTCGGCGTCCGGTCCAGCACGAGATCGTCCGGGCGCTCGAAGTGCTCCGGGTCGCGGTTGGCGGCGGCAGTGAGGACGAGGACCCGGTCGCCCGGCAGGAGGTCGTGGCCGCCGAGCGACGTCGCCTCCCGCACCCACCGGACGACGCCCTTGGTGGGACCGTCGTAGCGGAGGAACTCCTCGACCGCGTTGGTGAGGAGCTCGGGACGGGCCCGCAGCTGGGCGGCCGCCTCAGGGTGGTCGGCCAGCGCCAGCAGCGCGTTCGCCACCAGGTTCGTGCTCGTCTCGTGGCCGCCGAAGAGGAGGATCATCCCGGAGGCGACGATCTCATCGTCGGAGACCTCCTGACCCTCGCCCTGGGCCCGGAGCAGCTGCGAGAGCACGTCGTCGCCGAGGCCCTCGGCCCGGCGGCGAGCGAGGCCCTCGTGCAGGTACGCGGCCATCTCGGACAGGCCCTCGGCGGCGCGCTCGTGGCGGTCCGCCGTGCCCGCCGCCCCGAGGACGATCAGCATGAGGTCGTCCGACCAGCGCTTGAAGCGGTCGGCGTCGTCCAGGGGGAGGCCGAGCAGCCGGGCCACCACGGTGACGGGGAAGGAGAAGGCGAAGTCGTGCAGGAAGTCGATCGGCTCGTCGGTGGGCAGGCCGTCGAGCAGCGTCTCGGCCGTCTCGGCGATGAACGGCTCGAGGGCGCGGGTGGCGCGCACCGTGAACGCGCCGCTCAGGAGGCGGCGCAGGCGGGTGTGGTCGGGGGGATCGAGGAACGACACCCACTTGCCGATGAGCGCCATCGCCGGGAACCGGGTGAAGGCGTCGTCCGCCTCGTCGCCGTCTGCCGCGGCCCGCTGGTGGTTGGCGACGCGCTCGGACGAGTACGACGTGGGGTCGCGCAGGACCAGGCGGGCGTCGTCGTGGCCCGTGACGACCCACCCCCGCCAGCGCGCGTTCCACCGCACCGGCGCGTCCTCGCGCATGCGCTGGTAGCTCGGGTACGGGTCGACGAGCGCGTCCGGGGTGAGGAGGTCGTCGAGGTCCGCCACCGCCTGGTCGGCAGCCATCAGCAGTCCGCCAGGTCGACGAGCTCGAGGAGCACCCCGGGGATCACGTCGACGTCGACGCGCAACCGGCGGGGGCAGCTGGCGGTGGCCGGCTCCTCCTCGAAGCGGGTGCCGCGGCTGCGGAGGTCGTCTGCCTTGGCGTCGAGGTCGTTGACTGAGATGCGCACGGCGTAGGCGCCGGGGCCCCACGCCGCGAGGAACTTCGCCTCGTGGGTGGCGGCGTCGCGCGGCTGCACGAGCTCCAGCTTCGCCCCCTGCGAGAGGTTGGCGCCCATGCGCACGCGGCGACAACCGCCGTCGGCGTCGGACACGTCGGTGCCGACGGGCCAGGCCAGGCGCTCGGCCAGCACGGCGATCATCCGGTCGGCGTCGTCGGTGAGGAAGCCACGGGCCTCCACGCGGGCCATCGCGCCCTTCTCCACCACGGGCCGCTTCGGCGGGTCGTCGAAGACCCGGTCGCTCAGGAGCAGGCACTGCGTGGGGATGGCCTCGAAGATGAGGCCGGCGTCGTCGTCCGCGTGGTAGCCGGCCGGCTCGTCCTCCGACACGCCCACCCAGAGGCGCAGGTGCGTGAGCTCGGGCGACGGCGGGTCGATGCGGTGGCGCACCCCCAGCGAGGCGATGTGCTCGACGAGCTCATCGAAGCGGGAGGTCGTGATCACCGTGGCATGGGTCTTCACCGGGCGGTCTCCCTGCACCGCGCCCATCTCGTCGATGTACGAGCGGGGGAAGGCGGGATCGATCGGCTCGGGGATCGGGTGCGACGAGATCACCTCGAGGCGGCTCGGCGCCGCGGTGCGGGACATCGAGACCCGGGCGAACATCGCGTCGTACCCGTGGGCGGGGAAGACCTGGCGCCAGATCGGGTCCGGCTCCATGAGGCCGACCCTGGCGACTAGCTGGTCCATCGTCCCGGGAACATCGTCCACCAGGAAGTCGGGCGAGTGCAGCATGTCGACGAACATCGAGGTCTCTCCAGCGGTCATCCGTAAACCAGTCCAGCATCGACGTTCAGGGTCTGCCCGGTGATGGCCGACGCCTCGTCGGAGAGCAGGAACGCGATCGTCGCCGCCACCTCGGCGGGCTCGACCACCTTGCGCAGCGCCGCACCGAATATGGCCACCATCTGCGCCTCGGCCGCGTCGACGGCGATGCCGTCGCGCTCGGCCATTCCCCGCACCGCGTCCTCGAAGCTCTCGGTGCGCGTCGGGCCAGGGCAGACGCAGTTCACGCGGATCCCGGCGGCGCCGAGTTGCATGGCCGCCACCTGCACGAAGGAGATGAGACCGCCCTTCATGGCGGCGTAGCCGGCGTTGGAGGCGAGCCGGAACCCGCGTGCCGCGATCGACGATACGCACACGATCGAGCCACCGTCCTGGGCCGCCATCACGCTGGCCACGGTCCGGGTGGCCTGGAACGTGCCCCGCAGGTTCACGGCCTGCATGCCGTCCCAGTCCTCGTCGGACAGGTCCGCCAGCTGCCGGGCGCCCACGTTGGCGCCCGCGTTGTTCACGAGCAGGTCGATGCGGCCGCGCTGGGCCACCACATCGGCGACGACGACTGCCGCGTCGGTGGCGATGTCGCCGACCACGAG
>DATCYH010000625.1:0-1744 GCA_036570405.1 Nocardioides sp. | reverse complement strand
CGAGCTCGGCGCCCTTGCGCTGGACCAGGGCAAGCACCTGGAGCACCCCGTCGTGGACCGCGCGGGCCAGTCGTTCCCGCTCGCCGGCGATCGCGGCAGCCCGTTCGGCGGCGTCGCGCTCGCGGGCCATCCGTTGCAGGCTGCCGCACAGGAAGCCGACGATCGGTCCGGCGATCATCAACAGGAAGATGTGGCCGTAGTTGGTCTGGCTGATCTCCTGGCGCAGCAGCAGGTCGGTGGCGCACAGCAGCGTCGCCGCCACCAGGCCCCCGAGCATGCGCCAGTGCACGGCCCACGCCAACAGGGCGCCGGCGATCCAGAAGCCGGGGATCGACGCGTTGAACCACTCGGTCTTCACGAAAGGTGTGGAGATCAGCGCCGCAAGCGCGACAGCCAGGTCAAGGCCGAGCCAGAGCGGCGTACGTCGTGTGTGTTCGCTGAAGCGCCAGATGACCAGGACGGTCCACAGCAGCATCGCTGCGAGGACGCCCACACCCAGGCCGGGGTGCTGGAAGTTGTCATAACGGAAGATGTTCAGCCCGAGCGCGTTGCCGAGCAGCACGACCCGGAGCACGGCCAGGGCACGGAAGAGCCGGTCCTCGACGGCGATGTCGGAGGACACCCGAACGGCTGGCCCGCTCAGGACGCCTTCTTCGTCTCGCCCTCGGCGGCCTTGGCGTCCTTTTCGAGTCGCTTCGACTCCTCCTTGGCCCGCGCGGCATAGAGGTCGACGTACTCCTGTCCGGAGAGTCGCATGATCTCGTACATGATCTCGTCGGTGACCGAGCGGAGGATGTAGCGGTCATTCTCCATGCCCTCATAGCGGGAGAAGTCGAGCGGCTTGCCGTAGCGCACGGCGGGCCTGATGATCCGGCCGAACTTCTTGCCGGGGGGCGCGACGACGTCGGTGCCGATCACCGCCACCGGGATGACCGGCACACCGGTCTCCAGGGCGAGGCGGGCGACGCCGGTCTTGCCGCGATAGAGGCGACCGTCGTGGGAGCGGGTGCCCTCGGGATAGATACCGAAGAGCTCTCCGCGGTCCAGCACCTGCTTTGCCGACAGCAGCGCACCCTCCGCGGCGTTGGCGCCGGACCTGTCGATCGGGATCTGGCCCGAGCCACGGAAGAAGTGCTTCTGAAACCAGCCCTTGAGTCCGGGCGAGTTGAAATATTCGGCCTTCGCGACGAAGGAGACGCGACGCGACAGGGTGAGCGGCATGAAGAGCCAGTCGGCATAGGACAGGTGGTTGCTGGCCAGGATCGCCGGGCCGGTCTCGGGGACGTTGTCGAGATCTTGCGCGGTGGGCCGGAAGATGACTCGCAGGATGGGCCCGAGGGCGATGAACTTCAAGAACCAGTAGAACACCCGGTCGAACCTCCTTGGCGCGAGTTGCGACACCGCGCCATGCGGCGGCGGCCAGTGAAACAGTAGCCCCATTCCCGATCTTGTGGGGAGCCACCTCCGCGTGACGAAATGGTGCACAATCACACCCGTGTCCACTGACGACTTGGTCGCACCGCTCTCGGTGCCGGCCCGCCCAGAGCTGACCAACACTCCCTCGCAACGGGTCGGCGTTCTGCTGAGCCACGGGTTCACCGGTTCCCCGGCATCGATGAAGCCGTGGGGCCGGTTCCTTGCTGAGCGGGGGTACGCCGTCGAGGTGCCGCTGCTGCCAGGCCACGGCACCACGTGGCAGGACATGAACACCACCAATTGGGACGACTGGTACGGCGAGATCGAG
>DATCYH010000624.1:0-3478 GCA_036570405.1 Nocardioides sp. | reverse complement strand
TCATCCACGAAGAGAAGCTACGAGCTCACCGTGACGACCCGCGGCGATGTCACACGGCCTCTCTAGCCTGCCGGCATGTCCGAATCCCGCGGCATCGAGCCACCGAGCCGGGTCTCGTACGGTCTCGACGCGGCGCTGGTGCTCCCGGGAGCGCTCGAAGATGCCCGAGACGCGCTCACAGGTTCCGGCCACCTGACGGTCGTCATGGAGGTCGAGGACCAAGTACGCGTGCTCAGCCGTAAGATCGGCTTCGACGATCCTGAGGGAGATGCCCATGTCCCCTGAACCTCTTCGTGCCACGGTGGCTGCTCGCCGGTTAGGTATGCCCACCAGCGAGCTGCTGCGCCTCATCCACGACCGGCAGATCCGCTACGTGATGGTCGATGGCATCGCACACGTCCCTGACGACGCCATCGTCGAGTATCAAGACGAGCGCGGCTTCATAGAGATGGGGAGCGCTGCGATGAGTGACGCGGAGGTGCTTCGCCCTGCCGAAGCAGCACAGCGGCTCCGCGTTCGCACGTTGGTGGTCATCGAGGCCATGTACGAACGTCCGGCAAGCAGTCGAGGACAAGGCGCCGCCTCCGCCTAGGCCCTCGCGGCCAGATCCGAGCCTCTCAGAGAAGCGCGGTGCCACCGACGGTGCTCCGCGCGGCTAGCGGTGACACATCGAGGTCGTCGACGATGCAGGTGAGGTCGTCGTGGAGGTCTCGATTCCGGCGGAGGCGCGAGCACGGTGAGGCCGAGCGCGTGGTGATTGGCGACCTGGGGGATCGGGTGGTGCTGCGCCCGGTGAGTCCCCGAGGGGTTGACGACCTCGTCGGCAAGTACGCCGGCACCGGTCCGAGCACCGACGCGCTCCGCGCTGCCGAGCAGGCCGACGAGGGCCGCTGGCGCTGAGTGGTCATCCTCGACGTTCGCGGCCAGACCTCACCCGGCGGATGCGTCGTCTCCCCGTGAGGCGGCAACCACCCGGAGGTCGTAGAAGACCTGCATCGGGTGGATCGGCGAGGGGGTGAAGCCGTACCTGCCGTAGAAGGCGAGAGCATCGTCGCTGATCGCGTCGACGAGCATCAAGCGCGCGCCGATCAGCTCTCCCGCCGTGACGGCTCGAAGGAGGGCCTCCCGTAGCAGGTCGGCGCCCCAACCCTGCCCCTGGTACTCGAGATCGATCGCGAATCGACCCATCCTCACGGCTGGGATGGGGTTGGGTGCCCGTCGTCCCATCTGGCCTGGGGTGGCATCCCGGGCGACCTCGCCGGATGAGAGGCAGTAGTAGCCAGCGATGCGGGCCTCCTCGCCGGCGTCGTCGTCGAGCAGGAGGGACGTCACCGCGTCCCGGGTCTCCATGCTCTGCCGGGCTTGGGAGGCCAACCAGCGGTTCAGCGTGGGGACGCCGCAGTCGAACGCGTTCCGTTGAGCCTTCGAAGGGTTCGCCTGGTCGAACCGCTGGTGCTTCACCGAGCTGTCAACGGGAGATGCGCTCTGGCCTGGCAAAGAGCTCAACGAGCCGTGCATCCGGACGGACGGGGGCGTCCAGCAAGGCAACGAACTCGTCCCAGGTGGCCTCGTCGAGGACGAACCGGCGCTGGTCGGCGAGCACCTCGTGCGCACGCTCGATCGCCGAGGTCGTCAAGAACTCGGTGACGCTCTGTCCGGTCTGCGAGGCAGCATGGCGGATCAGCTCATCGTCCGCTGCTCGGAGCCGCAGGTTCAGGCGGGCTTGCTTTGTGGTGGCAGCCATGTTGACCTCCAAGTCCGTGCGCGAGCGCATTGCAGACGTCGTATGACGACATTGTACGTACATCGGACGCACATGGCTAACTTGGCATCGGGCGGCGGTGTGCCCGAGATCGGCGGCACGTCACCAACACACGGCGTCGGGTTGAGCCTCGATGTCCTGAGGTCGTTCGGCCCATGTGCGAGAGCGTCAGTCGACGATGCGGAGCGTCACGCCCTCGGTCTCGAGCACAGCGGGCCACGCTCGGCCGACGTTGGCACTCGATAGAGCGACGGTGGCGTCGTGGTGCGCAGCGCTGGCCACCAGCTCGGCGGCCAGCAGGTTCAGGCCGTGCCGGACGGCGATCGCCGCAGCTGCACCGGTCACCTCACGAGGGTCGAGGACCTCGAGGTCGTTCGGCCGGGGGTGGAGCGCCTCCTGAAGGAGCGTCTCCGGGTGGCCGCCGCTCAGCCGCCCGGTGCGCTCGGTGTCGCTGAGCGCACGGATAAGCCGATAGTGGAATCCCCAAGTGGTCGCCACCTTGTCCTCGTCGGCCGCGCCGAAGCGAGATCGGCGCCCGGCGAGGGCGTCGAGCGACAGGCCGTCGTCGACGATGATCACGCGTCGATGCGCAGGTCGGGGTCGTCGTCGAACAGCCCTGCGACGAGCTGATCGTGCTGGTCGGCCAGCGCGGCGAACTGCGCCCGAACCTGCTCATCGGGTGCTGCCGGCTGAGCGAGCTCGGCATCGAGGATCTCGCGGAGCACCGCGCTGCGGTTCGTGCCCGCCCTCCGCGCCCGCACATCGAGGGCCCGCTGCTGGTCCTCAGTGAGGTAGATGTTGGTGCGCTGCATACACCACAACATACACCGCTGACCCAAGCAAGTCGGATGGAAGGCGCGCAAACACCGCTGATCTCCTGGCTGACTGATAGGGATGAGGGTCGAGATGTCAGCCGGACGTGAGCACAACCTGCTTCGCATCTATGACGAGCCTGACGGCGGGTACCGAGTGCTCGTCGACCGGCTCTGGCCCCGCGGTGTCAGCAAGGCTGAGGCCTCGCTCGACGAGTGGCTGAAGGATGTCGCCCCCAGCACCGAGCTGCGTCGCTGGTACGGCCACGACGTGGCGCGCTTCGACGAGTTCGCCCACCGCTATCGAGCCGAGCTGCAGCTGCCGCCAGCCTCCGACGCCGTGCGGCACCTGATCGAGCTGGCCCAGGCGGGGACGCTCACGCTCCTCACCGCCACCCGCGACGTGGAGCACTCGGCCGCCCGTGTGCTCCAAGGAGCGCTCATCGAAGCGTGACCGACGCGGTGACGGCGTGTCCTGCGATGAGCGTCGCGCGCTCCGAACCGCTGTCACACCCCCGAGTGCACCATTGGCGGCATGTGCGCGATATGTGACGGTGCCACCTACGACGAGATGCTCGCCGGCCTGCACGGCGTGGTGCAGCGGTTCGGCTGGGCGGTGCAGGGGGTCGAGGCCTCGAAACCGTGGACCTACACGATCGGGCTGACCGAGCGGTTCGGTCACCCCGAGCTGGTGCTGGCGGGGGTCGACATCTCGCTGGCCATGAACATCCTCAACGCCCTCGCCGACCGGGTCGCCGGTGGCGAGCAGCTCCGACCCGGCGGGCCGAACGTCACCGTGGGCGAGACTGAGCTTCGCCTGGGATCCGTGCACCCCGTCCACTTGGCGTCGGGCCTCGTCGGCTACTGGCGGATGTACTACGAGTGGCGAGGGGGCGCACCGCCG
>DATCYH010000623.1:0-9602 GCA_036570405.1 Nocardioides sp. | reverse complement strand
TGCGCTCTGGAAGCTGCGCGCCACCCCCTTGTCAGCCAGCACGTTCGGCTTCTTGCCCGTCACGTCGTGACCGTCGAAGGTGACCGTCCCGGAGTCCGGTTTGTTGTGCCCGGTGACCAGGTTGAACGTGGTGGACTTGCCGGCGCCGTTCGGCCCGATCAACGCTGTGATCTGACCGCGGGCAACGTCGAAGCTGACGTCGTCGACCGCCTTCAGACCACCGAACCGCTTGCTCAGTCCGTTCACCTGCAGGATCGCGTCGGTGCTCATCGGATGCCGCCGTTCATGCTGATGCCACCAACGGCCTGGAGCGCAGGTCCGACCTGCGCGAGTCGCCGTGGCGCAGGAGCGCACGGCCGATGATCAGTTTCTGGATCTCCGTGGTGCCTTCATAAATCGGCATGATGCGGGCAGCCCGGGAGAACCGCTCCACGGGCGTCGCTCGCATGTAGCCGAGACCGCCATGAACTTGTACGGCGCGGTCCGCGGCCCGGCAGACCATCTCTGAGCAGAACAGCTTCACGCTGGACGGGCCGAGCTTGGTGTCCTCGCCCGAGTCGTAGCGGCGGGCTGCTTCCATGACCATAGACTCTGCCGCGAAGAGCTCGGCCTTGCTCTCGGCGAGGAGTGCCTGAACCAGTTGGAACCGCCCGATCGGGGCCCCACCCTGCTTGTTGCTCTGCGCGTGGAAGATCGATTCGTCGAGCATCCGCCGTGCCATCCCGACGGACATCGCACCGAGGTGGATACGTCCCATCGCGAGGCTGCGCATCGCGGTGCCGAAGCCGGTGTCGAGTTCCCCGACAGTGCCGTCTCGGGGACTCGCACCCGGTCCAGGAAGACCTCGGCAGTCCAGGCTCCGGCCTGACCGGTCTTGGCGTCCTTGGGCCCGATGCTCAGCCCGTCAGTTCCCGCTTCGACGATGAAGCAGGAGATTCCGTCGGTGGGCTTGGGGCCGGTGCCGGTGCGGGCGAAGATCATGAACACGTCAGCGATGGGTGCGTTGGTGATGAACCGCTTGCTGCCGGTGATCTCGAAGGAGCCGTCGCTCATCCGCTCAGCCCTGGTCCGCATCCCCGACGGGTCGGATCCGGCCTCGGGTTCGGTGAGCCCGAACGAAGCGATTTGTCCTGCGGCCAGGCGTGGCAGCCAGGTCTTCTTCTGCTCGTCGGTTCCGTAGTTGACCAGCACCTTGCCGGCGAGGCCGACGTTGGTGCCGAACATCGAACGGAACGCGGGCACGGTGTAGCCGAACTCCATGGTCAGGCGGGCGTCCTCGACCACGGACATGCCCATCCCGCCGTACTCCTCGGGGATCGTGTAGCCGAACAGGCCCATGTCGATGGCCCGCTGACGTAGGTCCTGGGGAACCTCGTCGTTGGCTTCGATCTCCTCTTCGCGCGGGATGAAGTGCTCGCGGATGAGCCGGCGTACGGCGTCGAGGACCGCCTCGAACTCTTGGGTTTCCATCTCTACTCCTTGAGGGGGACGACTGCGTCGTGCAGGGCCGGGAAGTTGGGGGGACGCTTCTCACCGAAGGCCGCGATGCCTTCCGCAGCCTCGGCACCGTTCATGGCCAGGGTGGCGATCGGCCATTCGAGATCGAGGAAGGCCTCATAGCTGCCGACCTGATGCACTCCGCTGAGCATGGCTTTGGTGAGCAGCAGCGCGTCAGCGGGGCCGGTCGCAAGCTCTCTGGCCCACTCCGTGGCCTGCGCCGTCGCGGTTCCGGAAGCCACGATCTTGTTCACCAGACCGAACTGTTGCGCGCGCTCGGCAGTGATGCGTTGGGGCTGCATCAGGAGTTCAGCAGCCACCTTGGGACCCACGGTGGTGGCCAGGAGCCAGGCAATCCCCCCGTCCGGGACCAGGCCGCGGTCGATGAAGGGCGCAGCGAAGTACGCCGACTCGGCGGCAACGACCAGGTCGCACGCCATCGCGAGACTCCACCCGATCCCGACGGCGGGTCCTTCCACGGCCGCGACGACGATGCGCTTCGTGCCCCGCAGCTCGCGCAGGACACGATGTGCGCGAGCTAGTCGCTCGGATCGGTTGCCGACCCGAACCCCGACGGCCGGAACGGACTTGAGATCTCCTCCGGCCGAAAAGGCACCGCCAGCTCCGGCGAGGACAACCACTCGTGCCTGGTCGCGGCCGGCTCGAAGGAGTGCTTCCTCGAGGTCGGCTGCGGTGTCCTGCCCGATCGCATTGCGTCGGCTGGGTCCGTCGAGGGTGATGGTGGCAACCCCTCCCGCGACGTCGTACCGGACCTGGGTCGAGCTGCTCATGCGGACGGTCGCTGGCTGGTCTTGATCCCGGTGACCGCGCTGCCCAGGATGTTGCGCTGGATGTCGACCGTGCCTCCGGCGATCGCCATCCCCCGGACATCACGGAAGTAGCGCTCGACGGGATGGTCCATCAGATAGCCCTTGTGGCCGAGCAGGCCGATGGCCTCGTTGCACACGCTGATGCCGACCTCGTTGCAGTGCAACTTGGCCATGGCTGTGTGCCTCGTGACCGGGAACCCGCCCTCGTCGCTGCTGGCGGCACGCCACAGAAGCAGCCGGGCCGACTCCAGCCCAACGGCCATGTCCGCGAACTTCCACTGGATGCCCTGGAACTCAGCCACCGAGCGTCCGAACTGGTGGCGCTTCTTGGTGTAGTCCAACGCATAGTCGAAGGCAGCCTGACCCAGGCCCAGTGACATCGCTGCGTTGCCGCACCGCTCCGGGTTGAACTGGACGAGCAGGAACTGCGCGCCGGCCTTGGACCCCGCGTCGGGCATCATCACGACCTGGTCGGGGCGGACCGGAACCTTGTCGAAGCCGAGGACGACCTCGTTCATCCCCCGGCCTCCCATCTTGCGTTCGATCTCGAGCACCTCGAAGCCGGGGGTGCCGCGCTCGACGAGGACGACGCCGATCCCGTAGGGGCCGACCGTTCCCGGCGCCCGACAGAAGACCATGATCGTGTCCGACCGGTCTCCCCCGGTGATGTGGCACTTGGTCCCGGTCAGCTGGAAGCCGTCGCCGTCCGGGGTGAGCGTGGTCTCCATGGCCAGTCCGTCAGATCCAGCGTTCGGCTCGGTCATCGCGATCGCGAACATCCGCGAACCATCAGCCACCTCAGGGAGGTACCGCTTCTTCTGTTCCTCGGTTCCGATCTCGGCGATCACCCGCCACGGACCGTTCAGGTTTCCCTGCAGAGCCATCGCGCTCGACATGCAGCCGTGCGCGATTCCCTCCAGAGCAAGACAGGCTTCGAGGATGCCGAGGCCTTGGCCGCCGTACTCCTTGGGCACGCACATGCCGGTGAAGCCGTGCTCCTTGAAGAGCTCCAGTGAGCGCTCGGGGAAGGCGCCGGTCTCATCACACACGTGCGCGTGCGGGGCGAGTTCGGTGCGGGCCAGGTCGATGGCTCGTTCTCGGAGTTGTTCTTGCTCAGTGGTGATCTGCATCGGTGGTGTCTCCGTTCGAGTTGAGGGTGGTCGACGCTTCGTTGCGCGGCACCGTGAGGACGGCCAGCGCGTCGACGGCCGTCACCGCCATGGGCTCGGCGTGGAGCATGAGTGGGTTGACGTCCAGTTCGGCCAGATCGCCGGTCGCTTCAGCGGCCAGCCAGGAGACACGGGTGATCACCTCGGCGATCATGTCGAGATCCATGGCGGCACGTCCGCGGATCTCACCGAACACGTCGCTGCCCCGCAGGGAGGTAAGCATCTCGACGGCGTGCTGGTGAGTGACGGGAGCCGTGGCCACTCGACTTTCCCGGAGCACTTCGACCAAGGTTCCGCCGAACCCCACGACCACCACTGGGCCGAAGATGGGGTCCTGCTTGGTGCCGATGATCAGCTCGAGGTCCCCGTGCACCATCTGTTGGACGAGCAGTTCGGGTCGTGACTCGCCGAGGTCGTGGATGAGAGGGAGCAGCTCTTGGGCGGTGGCCCTGATCTCTTCTGGCTCGGTGAGGCCGAGGCGTACGCCGCCGATGTCGCTCTTGTGGCCGATCCGACTGGAGTGCACCTTGATCGCGACAGGCCGCCCGATGGCCCGCGCTGCCTCGACTGCCTCGTCGTCGGTTGCGGCCAGGTGTGCAAGTGCAGTTGGTACGCCGTATGCGGCGATCAGGCGGGTCGACTCGTGTTCGGTGAGCTGGGTCCGCCCGGCAGCCCGAGCAGCCGAGATGACTCGGGCTGCGGCGGCGTGGTCGATGCCTTCGGGTCGAATCGGCGCACCGTGGTCGACACGCAGGGAGTGATCGCAGAGCAGGGCCAGGGACACGGCCGCGCGGAGCGGGTCACTGAAGCAGGGGATGCCGAGCTTCCCGAGACGTTTGCGTGCCTGGCCGTTGCCACCGGTCCACACCACGACGATCGGGCGGTCGGTTCGGTTGTGGGCGTCCTCGATGATGTCGATGAGCTCGTCGAAGATCGAGTCTGCACATCCGAGGAGCACAGCGATCAGGTCCGTCTCCGGGTGATCGAGCACGGTGTCGAGGGCTTCGCGAAGCATGTGCGGCTTGATGTAGACATTGGCGCCGAGGTCGATCGGGTTCTGGAACGAAGCGAGTTGAGGCTCGACGCGGGTCAGTTGCTGGCTCCACTCCTCGTTCCAGGTGACCACGTCCAGGCCGCGGGCGGACGCGGCGTCAGCCCAGACGACTCCGGAACCTCCCGAGACTGACAGGGAGGTGACCCGACGTCCGCGGGCGCGGCGCCCGCTGGAGAAGGTCATCGCGGCGTCGAGGAGTGGCTCGACCCCCTCGACGCGAAGGATGCCGTGTTGCGCGGCGACGCCGTCGAAGACGGCGTCCTCGCCAGCGAGGGATGCGGTGTGCGAGCGGGCAGCTGTCGCGCCCGCAGCGGAGCGACCCGACTTGACGATGACCAACGGCTTGTCGGCTCGGCTCGCTGCCTGCGCTGCCGCGATCAGTCCGGGACCGGAGTTCACGCCTTCCATGTACGCCGTCAGCACGGTGACCTCATCCGCCGCGGAGAGGGTGAGCAGGAGCTCGGAGACGGTCAGGTCGGTCTCGTTCCCGGTGGCGAAGTAGTGGCTCCAACCGAGTCCTTCCTGCAGCCCGGCGTTGAACAGGAAGCTGCCGAACGCGCCACTCTGGCTGACCAGTGCGACGGGGCCGAGCGAAAGCGGGACGTCGTCATCGAGAGCTGAGGTGAAGGTGACGACGGCCCGGTCGCGCACGCTGATCATGCCGAGGCAGTTGGGGCCGAGGATCCGGATGCCGGTCTCGGCGAGGGCTTCGTCGAGTTCAAGCTGGAGGGCGGCACCCTGCTCGGTGCCGGTCTCGGCGAAGCCGCTCGCCGCAACGATGGCGGCGGTGATGCCGCGCTTGGCACAGGCGCGGAGCGTGTCGGGAACGTGGGCGGCGGCCTGCATGATCATGGCGAGGTCGATGTCGCCCTCGACGTCGTCGAGAGTGGGGTAGGAGGGAATGCCCTGCACTTCGGGGCGAGTCGGGTTGATGGCCACGAGGCGTCCGTCGAAGTTGTAGGACTTCAGGTGCCGGATGGCTCGTCCCGTCATCTTCGTGGGGTCGTTGGAGGCGCCGATGACGGCGATGGATCGGGGATAGAGCAGCGCGTCCAGCCCGACGGGCCGGTCTGCGATGTCATTCGTGGTCAATTGGAGAGTCCTTTATCAGTCGTGCTTCCGCATGATCTGGATCACGTTTTGAGAAGGTTATGATCGCGACTAATTCTCGTCCAATACATATTCATGGCACGATCATGTCGTCGAGGCCACACAGTGGAGGAGCCCGAATGGAGTTGCGACACCTGCGAGCGTTCGTCGTGGTTGCTGAAGAGTTGAGCTTCCGACGAGCCGCGGAGCGGCTGCTGATCTCGCAGCCACCGTTGTCCCAGCAGATCAAGCGCCTAGAGCGCGAGGTCGGTGAGTTGCTGTTCGACCGCGACACGCGACGCGTGGAGCTGACCGCTGCCGGCCGGGCATTCCTGACGGAGGCACGCCGTGCCATTGAGGCCGCGGACTTGGCGCCGGTGCGGGCGAAACAGGCTGCGCAGGGGCACATCGGTCAGATCCGGTTGGCCTACAACGGCCCCGGCGGGTCCTATGCCGTCGTGCACCTTGCACGACGCCTGCGCGCTGAACATCCCTCGATCCAGTTGGACCTGGTCGGACCGATGTACAGCGGCGAGGTGGTCGATCTCATCCATCGCCGCAAGGTCGACATCGGCTTGGTCCGACACCCAATCGATGTCATGGGGTTGCAGCTGCGGGAGATCACCCGGGATGCAGTCATGGTGCTGGTCCCATCAGGGCATCGACTGTGGGACCGAGCAGAGTTGACGCTGGCCGACATCGCTGACGAACCGACCATCAGCTTGCCGAGCAACCGGGGCTCGGCCGCCATGCAGGTGATCAAGAGCGCCTTCGCCGCCCACGGTCTGGCTTCCAACATCGTCCAAGAAGCGCCCGACATGTACACCGTGATGCTGCTCGTCGGGGCCGGCGAAGGCATCGGCTTCGCCCTGGAAACGGCCAAACACATCAATGTGCCCGGCGTGCGTTTGATCCCCATCCCGGATATACCCACGATCCCGCTGTCGGTCGCGTGGCTGGAGAGGAACCATGATCCGGCGCTGAAGGCATTCCTCGATCTGATGGACGACGGTCTGGCGCAGCATCTGGATCCGGCGACGTGGGTGGACGAGTAAGGAGCATCCAGGTGACCTGCCACTCAGCCAGGGAAGTCCCACACATCGCGACTCCCGGACCACTACCTTTGACCCATGGTTCTGGACATCACCAACGCACGAATCGGCGTCATCGGCCTCGGGTACGTCGGGCTTCCTCTGGCCGTCTCCTTCTCGAAGAAGTTCGACGTCGTCGGCTTCGACATCAACGACGAGCGGGTCGCCGAGCTCAACGCGGGGCACGACCGCACGCGCGAACTGAATGCCGAGGAGCTCGCGGCCGCAGAACGCCTGACCTGCACGACTGATCCCGCGTCCCTGCAGGACGTGAACGTCTACATCGTCACGACACCAACCCCCATCGATGAGCACAACACCCCGGACCTCCGCCCGGTGTTGTCGGCAACGCGTTCTGTTGCGGCCACACTGAAGGTCGGTGACGTGGTGATCTATGAATCGACGGTCTATCCAGGCGCGACTGAGGAGCAGTGCGTCCCTCTCCTCGAGGAACTGACTGGCTTGGTCTTCAACCAGGACTTCTTCGTCGGCTATAGCCCCGAGCGGATCAATCCCGGGGACAAGGAACGACGCTTCGAAACGATCCTCAAAATCACTTCGGGCTCCACGCCAGAGGCAGGCGCCTTCGTCGACGAGCTCTATCGAACCGTCGTGACCGCCGGCACCCACCTGGCGCCCTCCATCAAGGTCGCCGAAGCAGCCAAGGTCATTGAGAACACGCAACGCGACGTGAACATCGCCCTGGTCAACGAGTTGTCACACATCTTCAACCGTCTGGGCATCGACACTCAGGAAGTGCTTGAAGCGGCAGGCACCAAGTGGAACTTCCTCAAGTTCCAACCTGGCCTGGTCGGTGGTCACTGCATCGGCGTCGACCCCTACTACCTGACCCACAAGGCGCAGTCGGTCGGCTATCAGCCCGACGTGATCCTCGCCGGGCGACGCCTCAACGACGCCATGGGTGCCCACGTAGCGCAGGAGCTGGTGCGCGGGATGATCCAGAAGAGGGTGGACCTGCGTGGGGCGCGAGTGCTCATCCTTGGCTTGACGTTCAAGGAGAACACTCCCGATCTGCGCAACACCCGTGTCGTCGATGTCATGGCCGAGCTGCAGTCCTTCGGGATCACAGTGGACATCCACGATCCGTGGGTAGACCCTAGCGAAGCCAAGCGCGAGTATGACATCGATGTCGTCGAACAACCGCTGCTGGGGACGTACGACGGGATCGTCCTGGCGGTCGGGCACGACTCGTTCCGCGAGCTAGGCGCCCAAGGAATCCATGATTTCGGGAAGGCGACGCATGTGCTGTTCGACCTCAAGAGCGTTCTGGCGAAGGATCAATCCGACCTGAGGCTTTGAACTGGCAACTGCCAGTGAACTCTCGCATTCCTCCACGCACCCCTTGATCACTTCGGTTCGATTCGGAGACATGTCATTCGTACTCATCGCAATCACCTAGCACTAGGGTCACGACAAAAACACTCGCCATCACGGACCGCCAAAGGCCAGATACAATTCCTATTCACACACGCGACCAACAGTAAGGTTTAAGCAAGTGCCACTGCGCCTGCGCCGAGTGAGCGCACGTCGATTGGTCTCCGAACTCGGGAAGCGACGCAATCTGCTTGTCGCCACCTTCATCCGAGTCGGCGGCGCTGGCATCGCCGCGGTCTCGATTGTCATCGGAGTTCGCATCCTAGGAGCCGAGCAGTTCGGTCTTTCCGTTCTTGCCTTAGCTTTTGGTCAGGTCGCAGCACTACCGCTTACTGCACTCGAACGTTTGATTATCAGGCTTGCCGCCACCGGCGATGCCGAAGGAGCAAGGGTGCTCCTTAGACGCGGGACAATCTACTGCGCGATTATCCTCGCCGCACTGATTCCGACATGCCTATACCTAGCGTCCGAATCTCTGTCCCTCGCGATGTTCATCGCAAGTGCTGGAGTCACCGCGTCAATGAACGGACTCGTAACACTTCGGCAAGGATTGAATCGGGCATCAGGTCGCTTGATCTGGGGGCAGGCACCAAACGAGCTCTTTAGGCCCTTCGCCACGATCGTTGGGTACGCCGTCGCCGCTTCTACCGTGACGTCGAATATCAGTGGCGCGTTCGCGACTCTGCTCGCATCGGCTCTCACCCCCGGACTCATCATCTTCTCGCCCACATCGATCCCAACATCGAGAGACGAACCCCGGACTCCGAGCCCCGATTCGCGAATGTTCTCCCGCTCGGCCAATAGCCTGCTGGTGATCGCTGGCGTGGCCTCAGCAGTAGAGCGCGTCTACCCCATGATCCTCGCAACTGTCGGAAATAGCGGCGACGTCGCGATCTTCGCAGTCGCGATGCGAGTCATACAGTTGGGTATGTTCGGTCAAGCTTTGGGAATATTCATGTACTCACCACCGCTTGCTGCAGCCCTAGTAGGGGGAGTAGCGACACAGGCCTCCGCAGCAATCGCCCGGCGCATTCGAATTGTTGGTGCGGCGTGTGCACTGCCTGTCGCGGCAGCGTGCCTGCTCGCGCCCCGTCAACTCGAGGCAGCGTTCGGACATGAACTAGACTTGCGAGTACCACTGATATTCGTTACCGTTGCGATACTTTGCCAATGCCTAACCGGGCCCTCCCAGGCGTCACTAATCATGGGGGCGCGCGAGGATTCAGTCGCCAAGGCATACGTGACGTCATACGTGATCGGACTCATCGTCTTCTCATTCGTACCGCTTGCGCCTGCGAACTCGGCGCCCGCCGCAGTAGTCACAACATATCTCGCGTGGAGCATTCTTCAGCTCGCATCCACCAGAAGAATATTCGGACGATTCATTTGACGCTCCGCCCGAGGGGCCCGTCAACCCGAAATTCGACCTGAGTGTGCATACGCGCTGCCCGCCTGTCCCCGCTTTCGAGAACCCTGT